>NZ_JBHMCY010000021.1:0-61665 GCF_042430725.1 Streptomyces cinereospinus
CGTCACGGACATGGCCCGCATCCGTCTTCAGCGCCGCATAATCCTTCTCCAACTGGGCCAGGTCACCGGTGAACTGCGGGATCTGCTCCGGTTTGATCACGCTCAACTGCCCCCGCTCGTCCGCGTGTCATCGGACCGATTCTCAACAGGATCTGTCGGATCATCATATAAGGGGGTGCTCTGAGTCCTGTGGGGCGCGAAGTTTGTTACGAGGGCAGGACGTTACGGCGAGTCCGGCTCCGTGGGCCGCCGAAGCTCGCCGCCGGGGGGTGCGGGGTGCCGGGGGTGCGGGTGTCCTGCCGGGCCAGGTGCAGGGCGGTGCGGGCGAGGGCGTCGGCGGTGAGGAGGTCGTCGTCGGACGGTCCCGCACCGGGGCGGTCCCCGGCCAGCAGGCGTTCGGCGGACGCCAGGCGCGTGCGGGCCTCGGCACCCACCGCCTCCCGGTGCGCCGCCACGAAGCCGGCCGCCACCGCGGTGGTGCTGCGGGCGACCAGCTCCGCGGCCACCGGCAGCACCCCCGCCCGCCCCGCCGCGACCGGCCGCACGGCCCGCACGATCCGGCGCAGGGCGTCGAGCGGGTCGAACGGCCCGCCGGTCAGCGCCTGGCGTACGCCGGCCAGCACGGTGTCGGCGTGCAGCAGCCGCGACCGCAGCTCGCCCACGGGGAGGTCACCGGCGACGGGTCCCGCCGCCATCCGGTCCCGCGCCGCCGCGATCTCCACCTCCGCCCCGGTCAGGACCGCCGGCAGCAGCGCCCGGGCCCTCGACAGCTCCCCGGCGAGACGGTCGACGGCGGCCACCGGGGCCGCGGCCCGGCCGAGCGCCTCCTCGGCCGCGCGCAGCCGGGCCGCGGCGCGGTCGGGGGCGCCCGAGTCGGCGCTCTGCCGCGCCTGGTTGAGCCGGAACGTCGTGCGCACCAGGTGGTCCTTGGCCCCTTCGACGGAGCCGGCGACCAGGTCCACCGCCGTGGGCCCGTACCGCCGCGCGAGGCCGGCCAGGGTCGCCTCCGCGGCCGGCGTACGGGCCGCCACCTCCCGGAACCCCGCCTCGGCGACCTCCAGCGCCGGGCCGAGCCCCTGCTCCAGGCCGCGTACCGCGTCGAACCCGGCCGCCACCGCGTCCAGCCGCCGCCCGGCCTCCGCGCACCGCCCGACGATCCCGGCGAGCGCCTGCCGCCGGGCCGACGCCTCGCACGGGACACCGTCGTCGTAGCGCTGCCGCATCGCGAACGCGGCCGACAGTTCCCACTCCGCCTGACGCACGGCCCGGGCGAAGGGCTCCACGGGCCCCGGGCCCGTCACGGCCTCGGCGCAGGCGAGCTCCTCGCGGCTGGTGCGCACCCACTCGTCGGCCTCGACCAGCAACGACCGGGCCCGCGCGTCGAGTTCCGGACCGGGCGGGGGGACGGCCGGCGCGGCGGACGGGACCGGGCCCGGGGCGGTGCGGTCGCGGGCCCGCCGGGTCCGGCGCAGATAGCCGTAGCCGGCCAGGACCGCCGCCGTGACCAGGGCGACGAGCGGCAGGACGAGGTCGGCGGTGGGCGTCTGCTCGACCTCCTGCCGCGCCGCGGGCGGGGCGGACCCCGCCGCGGCCGGGCGGTCACCGCTCGGCGCGGCGGTCAGCTCCGGCCACACCAGCCACAGGAGCGCGACCACGGTGCCGATCAGCGCGTGCACGACCCGTGCCGACAGGGGCGAAGTCGCACGCCGGTGCCGGCCGCGGGGCGGGAAGGACGTCACGTTTCGGAGCGTATGAGCAGGAATGCGGCTCCGCGAGTGGTGTGCATCTCTTACGGGGGATCCGGCTCCGTCGTGCGGTGGCGGCCGGAGGGCCGTCCGCCGTCGTGTCACCTGCTCGCCGCGCAGATGTCATCTGCGCTTTCCCCCCAGGGGTGCTCCCGTCGGTTGTGGAGGGGCTGTGCGCGGCCTACGGTCCACGCCACTTCCCCTACTCCCTGTGAGGGTCACCCAGTCATGCGAGCTTTACTCACCAGCAGCGTCGCCCGTCGGGCCCTGCGGCCCATCACCGCCCTCATCGACCAGCGCATAGCGCGTGAGGTCCGGCGGGCTGTCGGGACCACCTCCTACGACGCCGTGCGGCGGGAACTCCAGGCGGTGCGCGACCGGCAGCGGCCCCTGGAGCTGTTCTTCGACGGGACCGGGCGGGGTGTGTCGCGGATGCCGTCGGCGGTCCACCTGGACCGGCTGATCGAGGAGCTGACGCGGGTCACCGGCGACCGCGACGGCGCGGAGCGGGCCGTCGCGCAGGCGTTCCGGCTGCTCATCGCGATGGAGGCGCTGGGCGTCGGCCGGATCGCCGGCGGCACGATGAACATCTGCGGCAAGCTCTCCGCGGTGCCGCTGCTCGACCCGCCGAACGACGAGATCCTGGAGATCGGCACGCTCTACGGCATGTTCGCCGCGGCGCTGGTCCGGATGATGGAGCGGTCGGGGCGGGACCCGCGGCTGACGATCGTCGACCCGCTGGCCGGCCTCCAGCTGCAACCCGGCACCAGCATGGGCGGGGACGCGACGGGCACGCCCGTCCGGGAGGCCGCGGTGCGCGGCAACCTGGCGCTGGCGGGCCCGGCCGGTGCCGCGGCCCGGATCCGCCAGGGCTTCTCCGAGGACCCCGAGGTGCGCGCCGCCGTCTCCGACCGCGCCTACGGCGTGATCATCGTCGACGGCGACCACTCCGCCGAGGGCGTGGCCAAGGATCTGGAGTGGGCCGAGCAGATCATCGCCCCTGGCGGGATCGTCGTCCTCGACGACTTCGGGCATCCGAAGTGGCCGGGCATCAAGGAGGCCTTCGAGAAGCACATGGCCTCCGACACCCGGTTCACCTTCCTCGGACAGGTGGCGCACTCGGGGTACCTGCGGGCCTCACTCGGCTGACGCGGGCCGCCGGCGGATCTTGTCGCCGAGCCAGACCAGCGGGTCGTACTTGCGGTCCACGGCCCGCTCCTTCAGCGGGATCAGCGCGTTGTCGGTGATCCTGATGCCCTCGGGGCAGACCTCCGTGCAGCACTTGGTGATGTTGCAGTAGCCGAGGCCGTGGTCGTCCTGGGCGGTGCGCCCGCGGTCCAGACCGGCGTCGGCCGCCGCGTCCAGCGGGTGCATGTCCAGCTCCGCGACCCGCATCAGGAAGCGCGGCCCCGCGAACGCCTGCTTGTTCTCCTCGTGGTCGCGGACCACATGGCAGGTGTCCTGGCACAGGAAGCACTCGATGCACTTGCGGAACTCCTGCGACCGGTCCACGTCCTGCTGCATCATGCGGTACTCGCCGGGTCCCAGACCGGGCGGCGGCACGAAGGAGGGGACTTCGCGCGCCTTCTCGTAGTTGAAGCCGACGTCCGTGACGAGGTCCCGTACGACCGGGAAGGCGCGCAGCGGGGTGACGGTGACCGTCTCCGCGCGGTCGAACACCGACATCCGGGTCATGCACAGCAGCCGGGGGCGCCCGTTGACCTCGGCGGAGCACGAACCGCACTTGCCCGCCTTGCAGTTCCAGCGGACGGCGAGGTCGGGGGCCTGGGTGGCCTGCAGGCGGTGGACGATGTCCAGCACCACCTCGCCGTCGTTGACCTCGACCGCGAAGTCCTCCAGTCCGCCGCC
This sequence comes from Streptomyces cinereospinus, assembly GCF_042430725.1. Taxonomy (NCBI): domain Bacteria; kingdom Bacillati; phylum Actinomycetota; class Actinomycetes; order Kitasatosporales; family Streptomycetaceae; genus Streptomyces; species Streptomyces cinereospinus. Next base: position 3,615 of record NZ_JBHMCY010000021.1, read on the forward strand.
GTCCGCGTCCCCGCGCCACACCTTGAAGCGGGCCTCGTAGCTGCTCACTCGTACAGCTCCTCTTCGGCGAGGTACTTGACCAGCTCCTCCTTGTCGAACAGGGCGAGCAGGTCGGCACGGATGGGTTCGGTGGTCTCGCGGGTGAGCCTGATCCGGCCCCGGACCGGGTCCGTGGCCGGAAGGCCGCCCGCGGGGTCGGTGAGCCGGCAGACCAGGTTGACCCGGCGCCACCTGCGGTCCATCGACGGGTGGTCCTCGCGGGTGTGGCCGCCGCGCGACTCGGTGCGCTCCAGCGCCGCGCGCGCCACGCACTCGCTGACCAGCAGCATGTTGCGCAGGTCCAGGGCGAGGTGCCAGCCCGGGTTGAACTGGCGGTGGCCCTCGACGCCCGCGCGCCGGGCGCGTCCCCGCAGCTCGGCCAGCTTCTCCAGGGCCTGCTTCATCTCCGGCTCGCGGCGGATGATGCCGACCAGGTCGTTCATCGTCTGCTGCAGTTCCTGGTGGAGGGTGTACGGGTTCTCCGGCGGCCCGCCGGCCGGCTCCTCGGTCTCCGCCTCGGCCGAGAACGGCCGCAGCGCCTCGGCCGCCGCGGCGGCCACCTGGCCGTCGTCCACCCGGGGGCGGGCCGCCGCCGTCCCGGCCGCGTACTCGGCGGCGTACTGTCCGGCCCGGCGCCCGAACACCAGCAGGTCGGACAGTGAGTTCCCGCCGAGCCGGTTGGAGCCGTGCATCCCGCCGGCCACCTCGCCGGCCGCGTACAGCCCCGGCACGCCCCGGGCCGCCGCCGAGTCGGAGTCGACGGCGATGCCGCCCATCACGTAGTGGCAGGTGGGCCCGACCTCCATCGCCTCGGCGGTGATGTCGACGTCGGCCAGCTCCTTGAACTGGTGGTACATCGACGGCAGCCGGCGCCTGATCACCTCGGCGGGCATCCGCGTCGACACGTCCAGGAAGACACCGCCGTGCGGGGAGCCCCGGCCCTCCTTGACCTCCGTGTTGATCGCCCGGGCGACCTCGTCGCGGGGCAGCAGCTCCGGGGGGCGCCGGTTGCGGTCCGGGTCGTCGTACCAGCGGTCGGCCTCGTCCTCCGTCTCGGCGTACTTCTCCTTGAAGACGTCCGGGACGTAGCCGAACATGAACCGCTTGCCGTCCGCGTTGCGCAGCACGCCGCCGTCGCCGCGGACGGACTCGGTGACGAGGATGCCCTTCACCGACGGCGGCCAGACCATCCCGGTCGGGTGGAACTGCACGAACTCCATGTTCAGCAGGGGCGCCCCGGCCAGCAGCGCCAGCGCGTGGCCGTCGCCCGTGTACTCCCAGGAGTTCGACGTGACCTTGAAGGACTTGCCGATGCCGCCGGTCGCGATCACCACGGCCGGGGCCTGGAGGACGAAGAAGCGGCCCGACTCCCGCTCGTAGGCGAAGACCCCGCTCACCCGGGAGCCGTCCTTCAGCACGCGGGTGACCGTGCACTCCTGGAACACCTTCAGCCGGGACTCGTGGTCGCCGGTTGCGCGGTGGTCCTCCTGCTGGAGGGCGACGACCTTCTGCTGAAGGGTGCGGATCAGCTCCAGGCCGGTGCGGTCGCCGACGTGGGCCAGGCGCGGGTACTCGTGGCCGCCGAAGTTGCGCTGCGAGATCCGGCCGTCCTTCGTACGGTCGAACAGGGCGCCCCAGGTCTCCAGCTCCCACACCCGGTCCGGGGCCTCCCGGGCGTGCAGCTCCGCCATCCGCCACTGGTTGAGGAACTTGCCGCCGCGCAGAGTGTCGCGGAAGTGCGTCTGCCAGGTGTCGTGCGGGTTGGCGTTGGCCATCGCGGCGGCGATGCCGCCCTCGGCCATCACCGTGTGCGCCTTGCCGAACAGCGACTTGCAGATCACCGCCGTCCGGGCGCCGCGCTCGCGGGCCTCGACGGCGGCGCGCAGCCCCGCCCCGCCGGCCCCGACCACGACGACGTCCCACTCCTGCCGCTCGACCACGGACATCAGAAGAACCTCGGATCCTCGAAGACACCGGACGCGATCAGGTAGACGTAGAAGTCGGCGAGCGCCACGCTCGCCAGCGACGTCCAGGCGAGCAGCATGTGCCGGGCGTTGAGCTTCCCCACGAACCGCCATGTCCGGTAGCGCACCGGGTGCCGGGAGAAGTGCTTGAGCTTGCCGCCGACGATGTGCCGGCAGGAGTGGCAGGACAGGGTGTACGCCCAGATCAGCACGATGTTGACGACGAAGACGAGGGTGCCGAGGCCCATGTGGCCCCACGCGTAGGTCTCGTCGCGGAAGGCGAGCACGGTGTCGTAGGTGAGGATGCCCGCGACCGGGATCGCCGCGTAGAAGAAGTAGCGGTGGACGTTCTGCAGGATCAGCGGGAAGCGGGTCTCGCCGGTGTACTTCCGGTGCGGCTCGGCCACCGCGCAGGCCGGCGGGGACGCCCAGAAGCCCCGGTAATACGCCTTGCGGTAGTAGTAGCAGGTCAGGCGGAAGCCGAGCGGGAAGATCAGGACGATGACCGCGGGGGAGACGCCCCACCAGCCGCCGAAGATCTCCCAGTTCGGGCCCGCCTTCATCGGCTCGCAGCTCTCCGCCAGACACGGGGAGTAGAACGGCGAGACGTACGGGGCCGCGTAGTAGTCGGCGCTCGCGAAGGCCCGCCAGGTCGAGTACACGACGAAGGCGAGCAGCCCGGCGGCGGTGGCGGCCGGCGCCAGCCACCAGCGGTCGGTGCGCAGGTGCGGGGCGCCGATCGCGGCACGGCGGGGCGACCGGACGCCGCCGGGGTGAGGGGGATCCGTGGCGGGGGGTTCCGTACCAGTGGCCAAGGCATGACTCCGGTCGGTCGGGACTCGGGCCGGTCAGGGAGCGCGTCGGTCGCGGGCGCCGAGTCCTTCGTCGTCCGTGTCGACCCACAGGCTGTTGTCGTACGGCGTGTCGGAGATGGTGACGAGCTCGGGCCGCCGCTGCGCGGCCGGTGTGCTGGCCGCCGCGCGGAGCAGCGCGACACTGTCGCGCAGGTGTTCGCAGTCGGTGCGGACGCGGCGCACGTCGAGCCCGCCGGAGCCGAGCTGCTGCTCCAGACGGCCCAGCGACCGGGACAGATCGTCCAGGCAGCGCTGCATCGTTGTCAGTTCGTCGTGCACGGACATGACGTGACCTCACTTCCGTCGGCCCGGCGGCCTGGGATGGCAACGGTCATGCGCCTGCGAGTGTTGCGCGTCACACCTGTCGCTGGGAAGGGACGTGCACCGATTGGCCGAGGCGCGCGGGTGCAGCCCGGGGTGCGTTGCGCCGCACGGGTGGGCTTCCCGGCGGGGGCCGCCGTGTCGCCCGGTGTTGCCGAACCCTTTCCTCTTCAGTGGCCGCGTACAGCCGAAAACATCTGATCAGCTCCATATACCACCAAAAGTGATCGTAACCCCCGCGGCTCCCGGAGGTAAGCAGAGATGTCCCACGACGGCGCCGGACCCAGGCCCTCACCCGCTGTGCTGCGCTCGGCCGCGTTCCTCGCCGCGGGCGTGCTCGCGGTGTCCGCGCTGACCGGGTGCGGCTCGGACGACGCGGCCGGCAAGCCGCTGGCCGGGCAGGACATCGCGCCGGCCGCCCGGGCCCGGGTCGCCGACGGGGGCACCCTGCGCTGGGCCGTGGACACCGTGCCGGAGACGCTGAACACCTTCCAGGCCGACGCCGACGCGACCACCACCCTGATCGCCCAGGCCGTGCTGCCGTCGATGTACCGGTTGGACGACAGCGGCCGGCCGGCCCTCCACCCCGCCTACCTGGAGTCGGCCGAGGTGGTCGACACCGAGCCGCGGCAGGTGGTCCTCTACAAGCTCAACCAGCAGGCCGTCTGGAGCGACGGCCGGGAGATCGGCGCGGCCGACTTCGCCGCCCAGTGGCGGGCCCTGTCCGGGAAGGACAGCGCCTACTGGACCGCGCGCAACGCCGGGTACGACCGCATCGAGCGGATCGAGCGGGGCGGCAGCGACCTGGAGGTCAAGGTCACCTTCGGCCGGCCCTACGCCGACTGGAAGTCGCTGTTCTCGCCGCTGTACCCGAAGGAGGTCATGGGCACGCCCGACTCCTTCAACGACGGGGCCCGCACCAGGCTCAAGGTCACCGCCGGACCGTTCGCCGTGCAGCGGGTCGACCGCAGGAAGCGCGAGGTCACCCTCGTGCGCAGTCCGCGCTGGTGGGGGGAGCCGGCCAAGCTCTCCAAGATCGTGCTCCAGGCCGTCCCGCGCGAGCGGCGGGCCGAGGCGCTGGCCGCCGGGACCGTGGACCTCGCCGAGGTCGACGCCGCCACCGCCCGGCGCGTCGACCTGGCCGGGCGGCCCCGGGGGACCGGCACGCCGCTCCAGGGCGCGACGGCGGAGGGCGCCGGGGAGACGGGGGCGCTGGGCCGCTACGAGGTCCGCAAGTCGCTCGAACCGGCCTACACCCAGCTCGCCCTCAACGGCGCCGGGGGTCCGCTCGCCGACGAACGCGTCCGCCGGGCCGTGGCCCGGGCCCTGGACCGCAAGGAACTGGCCGAGATCGTCCTCGAACCGCTGGGGCTGCCCGCGGTGCCGGTCGGCAGCCACCTCGCGCTGTCCGGGCAGGCCGCCTACGCCGACAACAGCGGGGCGCTCGGCGGCGAGGACACCAAGGAGGCGCAGGCGCTGCTCGCGGACGCGGGCTGGGTGCGCGGCGGCCCGCTGAAGGAGCGGCGGAAGAAGGAGGGGGAGAAGGCGGCGGGGGCGGAGGGGGACCCGGCGTCGCCGGAGACCGGGACGCCGGGGGCCGGACCGGGCGAGCCGGACGGGGAGGACGACGGGACGTACATCGTGGGGGAGGACGGCAAGGCGGGGGAGGGCCCCGAGGGCGGTGACCGGTCGCGGGACCCGCGCAGCCTCGCGCAGGACGGCAAGCAGCACGTCCAGCAGGGCGGCGGGGCGCAGGGGGCGTACGCCCCCAAGGGCACCGCAGCTCCGGGGGCCGCGGCCGGGCCGCTCGCCAAGGACGGGCAGCCGCTCACGCTGCGGTTCGTGCTGCCGGCGGGGCCGGGGTCGCGGACGCTGCACACGGTCGCGGACCGCGTCGCGCGGATGCTCCAGCGGGTGGGGATCCGCACGGAGACGGCGAAGGTCTCCGACGCGAGCTACTTCCGGGACCACATCGCGAACGGCGAGTACGACCTGGCGCTGTACTCCTGGCCCGCGTCGGCGTTCCCCGCGACCGACGCCCGGCCGATCTACGCCAAGCCGGTACCGGCCGCCGACGGCTCCCTGAACATCGAGCAGAACTACACCCGGGTCGGTACGGACCAGGTCGACCAGCTCTTCGAGCAGGCCGCGGCCACGCTGGACGAGGAGGAGTCCCGTGACCTGGTCCGCAAGGCGGACTCCCGCATCTGGGCCGCCGCCGGCTCCATCCCCCTCTACCAGCGCCCCCAGCTCACCGCCGCCCGCAGGAACCTGGCCAACACCGGCGCCTTCGGCTTCCGGACCCCGGTGTACGAGGACATGGGCTTCCTGAAGAAGGCCGCGAGACCCTCCCCCCGGACCTCCGCCGGCTGATCCGCGGGCGGCTGCCGGGCCGGGCGCGCCGCGGCCCGGGCCCACCTGCGGTGACGTATCCGCGCAAGCCCCACCCGCGGCGGCCCCGTACCATGGGGTGAGGCCGTGGCATGTCAAGCCCGGCAGGGCGCGCGTAACACAGTCCTACGCGTAGCCGTCCTCACCATCCCGGGAGTACGCCGCAATATGGCCACGCGCCACGACATCCGCAATGTCGCCATCGTCGCCCACGTCGACCACGGCAAGACGACCATCGTCGACGCCATGCTCAAGCAGGCCGGTGCCTTCGCCGCGCACCAGCTCGACTCCGTCGACGACCGCATGATGGACTCCAACGACCTGGAGCGTGAGAAGGGCATCACGATCCTCGCCAAGAACACCGCGGTGAAGTACCACCCGAAGGACGGCGGGGAACCGATCACCATCAACATCATCGACACCCCCGGCCACGCCGACTTCGGCGGCGAGGTCGAGCGCGGCCTGTCCATGGTCGACGGTGTCGTGCTCCTCGTCGACGCCTCCGAGGGCCCGCTGCCGCAGACCCGCTTCGTGCTGCGCAAGGCGCTCCAGCAGCGGCTGCCCGTCATCCTGTGCATCAACAAGACGGACCGCCCGGACTCCCGTATCGACGAGGTCGTCAACGAGACCTACGACCTCTTCCTCGACCTGGACGCCGACGAGGACCAGATCGAGTTCCCGATCGTCTACGCCTGCGGCCGGGACGGCGTCGCCTCCCTGACCAAGCCGGACGACGGCACCGTCCCGGCCGACTCCACCAGCCTGGAGCCGTTCTTCTCCACCATCCTGGAGCACATCCCGGCCCCGGCCTACGACGAGGAGGCCCCGCTCCAGGCGCACGTCACCAACCTGGACGCCGACAACTTCCTCGGCCGTATCGCGCTGCTGCGCGTCCAGCAGGGCGAGCTGAAGAAGGGCCAGACGGTCGCGTGGATGAAGCGCGACGGAACCGTCGGCAACGTCCGCATCTCCGAGCTGCTGATGACCGAGGCGCTCACCCGCAAGCCCGCCGAGAAGGCCGGCCCCGGTGACATCTGCGCCGTCGCCGGCATCCCGGACATCATGATCGGCGAGACCCTGGCCGACCCGGAGAACCCGGTCGCCCTGCCGCTGATCACGGTGGACGAGCCGGCCATCTCGATGGTCATCGGCACCAACACCTCCCCGCTGGTCGGCCGCGGCGGCACCGGCAAGGGCGCCGACGCCAAGGCGGCGGTGAAGGACCGCAAGGTCACCGCCCGGCAGGTGAAGGACCGCCTGGACCGCGAGCTGATCGGCAACGTCTCGCTGCGCGTGCTGGACACCGAGCGCCCGGACGCGTGGGAGGTCCAGGGCCGTGGTGAGCTGGCGCTCGCCATCCTGGTCGAGCAGATGCGCCGCGAGGGCTTCGAGCTCACCATCGGCAAGCCGCAGGTCGTCACCAAGGAGATCGACGGCAAGACGTACGAGCCCGTCGAGCGCATGACGATCGACGTGCCCGAGGAGCACATGGGCGCCGTCACCCAGCTCATGGGTGTGCGCAAGGGCCGGATGGACAACATGTCCAACCACGGTTCGGGCTGGGTCCGCATGGAGTTCGTCGTCCCGTCCCGGGGGCTGATCGGCTTCCGCACGGAGTTCCTGACCCAGACCCGCGGCACCGGCATCGGCCACTCCATCCACGAGGGCTTCGAGCCCTGGTTCGGCACGCTCCAGACCCGTAACAACGGCTCCCTGGTCGCGGACCGCTCCGGCGCCGTCACCGCCTTCGCGATGACCAACCTCCAGGAGCGCGGCGTGCTCTTCGTGGAGCCGGGCACCGAGGTGTACGAGGGCATGATCGTCGGCGAGAACTCCCGCTCCGACGACATGGACGTCAACATCACCAAGGAGAAGAAGCTCACCAACATGCGCTCCTCCACGGCCGACGTGACCGAGTCGATCGTCCCGCCGCGCAAGCTGTCGCTGGAGCAGTCCCTGGAGTTCTGCCGCGACGACGAGTGCGTGGAGGTCACCCCCGAGGCGGTGCGCATCCGCAAGGTCGTGCTCGACCAGCGTGAGCGGGCCCGCGCCGCGAGCCGCGCCAAGCACGGCTGACGGCCCCTCACCGGCCCTGTGACAGGACCCGGCCCCCTCCGTGGCGGAGGGCGCCGGGTCCTTGTGTTGCCCGCGTTCAGCTGCCTGTCAGTGGGCCGTGAAGCCCTGTTCGAATATCGGTGCTCCGACGATCAAGTTTCGGACATGTAAACAAAAATCCTTCCTGCTATGTCCGATTCGCCGTTTTCCTGTCTCACCTGTCAAGCGCGCGCAGGTGTCAATCTTTGCAATTTTTGTTCAAAAAATGGACGGTAGGGAGATCCCTCTGCCTTCCGCCCTTGACGCGCGTTGATTGACTTGGCGAAAGTTCCCCCAAACCACAGAACCTGCCGGTTTCTGTGCTGCGCTCAACTCTCCAACCCCCCGGGGGAAGAACACACATGACCAGTCCGACCAAGGCCGAGGGCTCCGGGTCCACGGTCGCCTTGGACCCAGAGCCGGCGTCGACCGCCGAGGCTGCCAAGCCCAAGGAGCTGGTGGGTCGTTCCCCCGGCCAGCTGATGTGGATCCGCTTCAAGCGGGACCGAGCAGGTGTCGTCTCGGCCTGTGTGGTGGTCTTCTTCTTCCTCATCGGCCTGCTCGCGCCGGTGATCTCGAAGCTGTACGGCAAGGACCCGTACACCGTCTACGCCGACGAGCGCCCGGAGCTGTTCGACAGTGCCGGTGTCCCCCTCATGCCCAACGGCGGCATCAGCGCGGAGTTCTGGTTCGGACTGGAGCCGGGCAACGGCTACGACGTCTTCACCAAGCTGATCTACGGCATCCGGAACTCGCTGGGCATCTCGCTCGCGGTGACGGTCGCCACCGTGCTCACCGGCATCGTCCTCGGCGTCGCGGCCGGCTACCTCGGCGGCAAGGTCGACTTCGTCGTCAGCCGGCTCGTCGACTTCCTGCTCGCCTTCCCGGCGCAGCTCTTCTTCATCGCGAGCATGCCGGTCGTGGTCTCGCTCTTCGTGGACCCGAAGGACGAGACGCCGGTGTACGTCAGGGTGGTGGCCCTCATCGCGGTGCAGTGGTTCCTGGGCTGGATGAGCCTGGCGCGCATCCTGCGCGGTACCACGCTCGCCCTGGCCGGGCGGGAGTTCATCGAGGCCGCCAAGGTCAGCGGGGCCTCCCCCTGGCGGATCATCCGCAAGGAGGTCCTGCCCAACGTGGTCACCCCGATCCTGGTGCAGTCCACGTACATGCTGCCCGCGTTCGTGACGGCCGAGGCCGGCCTGTCCTTCCTCGGTGTGGGCATCGTCGAACCGACGCCGGACTGGGGACAGATGTTCTCCAAGGCCTCCACGGAGCTGGTGATGCAGAACGACATCACCTACATGTTCTTCCCGGGTATCTCCATGATCATCTTCATCGTGGCGTTCAACCTGCTCGGGGACTCGGTCAGGGACGCCTTCGATCCCAAGACGGCGCGCTGACCGCAGGGTATGGGCATCCTCGCCCGAACCGCCGGGGGTGACGGTCACGCCGTCCCGGGTGGCACTTCATTGCATCGCACGTATGACACACAGATGGGTGGGAAACCGAGTGATGGGTAAGGGTGGACGCCACGCGTACGCCGCCGTCTCCCTGCTCGCGGCCGGCGCTCTCGCGCTCACCGGCTGCAGCGAGGGCGGCAGCCAGAACGGCACGGGCGACGAGCAGGACCAGCAGCACGCCGAGCGGCAGCAGGGCGCCAGCATCGCCTTCGGCGACGCCGAGGCCTCGACCGGCCCGGCCCCCGCGGTCCCCGGTGCCAAGCCCGGCGGCATGGTGACGGTGCTGCAGAGAGACAGCTACGCGCACCTCGACCCGGGCCAGATCTACGTCTCGGACGAGAATTCCGTCTCGCAGCTGATCCACCGCGGCCTCACCGGCTACAAGGCCACCAGCGACGACGGTCAGAAGCACGAGGTCGTCGGCGACCTCGCCACCGACAGCGGTACCACCACGGACGGCGGCAAGACGTGGACGTACACGCTGAAGGACGGGGTCGAGTGGGCCGACGGCACCCCGATCACCTCGGCTGACGTCCGCCACACCTTCGAGCGGCTCTTCGCGCCGTTCATCACCCAGGGCCCGACGTACATCCAGCAGTGGCTCGCCGACACCCCGGGCACCGACTACCGCGAGCTGCTCGAGGACGGTCCGTACGACGGCGAGCACCTGCCGGACTCGATCCTGGAGACGCCGGACGAGAAGACCGTCGTCTTCAAGTTCAAGAAGCCCAAGCCCGACCTGCCGTACGCGCTCGCGATGGCCGGCTACTCCCTCGTCTCCGAGCAGAAGGACACCCAGGAGAAGTACGACAAGGCCCCGATGACGGCCGGTCCGTACAAGATCCAGGAGTTCAAGTCCGGCAAGTCGATGACGCTGGTCAAGAACGGCAACTGGGACGCGGACACCGACCCGATCCGCCACCAGTACGTCAACCAGTTCAACGTCGTCTTCAACAAGCAGTACGAGGACTCCACCAAGAGCATCCTCGACGACTCCGGCGAGAACGCGACCTCGATCAGCTTCAACAACCAGGTCGACGCGGGCAACCTGTCCAAGGTGCTGGCCGACGCCCAGCTCAAGAGCCGCACGGTCTCCGGCTACATGCCGTACGTCGGCCAGGTCAACATCAACCTCTCGCAGCCCGAGATGAAGGACAAGAAGGTGCGCGAGGCCATCGCCCACGCGCTGCCCATCACGCCCTTCGTCCGCGCCTACGGCGGTGCCCAGGCGATGGAGGTCGCCGGCGGTCTGATCAGCCCGACCGTCAGCGGCTACAACCCCGACTTCGACCCGTTCGGCAAGAAGAAGAAGCCGGCCGGTGACCCGGAGAAGGGCAAGGAGCTGCTGACGGAGGCCGGCAAGGAGGGCATGAAGCTCACCTTCGGCTACATCAACACCCCGGAGGGCCAGCAGTACTCCACCGCCATGGCGGCGGGCCTGGAGAAGGCCGGCTTCGACGTCCAGCGCCAGGAGATCCCGGCCGAGACGTTCTACGACCAGGTCAGCAAGGTCGACAACAACTTCGACATCTACCACACCGCGTGGGGTGCCGACTGGCCGAGCGCCTCGACCGTGATCCCGCCGCTGTACGACGGCCGCCAGATCCAGGACGGTGCCTCGAACTACTCGCACATCAACGACCCGAAGGTCAACGCGGACATCGACCGGGTCAGCGCGATCACCGACCCGGCCAAGGCCGCGGAGGAGTGGAACAAGATCAACGAGTACGTCGTCAAGGATGTCGTCTCCAACATCCCGACCGCGTACTACAAGCAGACCCAGATCGCCGGTTCGCAGATCGGCGGCCTCGTGTACGACGACATCATCGGTGGTGTCGACCCGCGCAGGCTGTTCGTGAAGTAACCCTCCACCCCAACGGTGCACCGGGCGCCCCGCCCCCGGCGGGGCGCCCCCGCCCGCCCCGGCTTCCCACGCCCGAAAGCTGCTACTCACATGCTGCGCTTCCTCCTCCGCCGGTCCCTCGGCGCCGCCGTGATCCTGGTTCTGCTGACCGTGGTCGCGTTCCTGCTCTTCTTCGGCATGCCACGTGATCCGGCGCTGCTGATGTGCGGCAAGACCTGCACGCCGGACGCCCTGGCCAACATCCATCGGACCCTGGGCATCGACAAGTCGATCCCCGAGCAGTTCTGGATCTTCCTCCAGGGTCTCGTCATGGGCCGCGACGACTTCGCCCAGGGCCCGTGCCCCGCCCCCTGCTTCGGCTACTCGTACCACACGAACGAGGCCGTCTGGCCGACCCTGATGGACCGTCTCCCGACGACGCTCTCGCTGGCGGCCGGCGCCGCCGTGCTCTTCCTCCTCGTCGGCCTGGGCACCGGCATGCTGGCCGCCTGGAAGCGCGGCACGGTCATCGACAAGGCGTTCACCGCGGGCTCGATGGTCCTCAGTTCGATGCAGATCTACTTCCTCGGCCCGCTGGCGCTGGCGATCCTGGTGTTCCAGCTGCACCTCTTCGAGCAGCCGAGGTACACCAGCCTCACGGAGGACCCGGTCGCCTGGTTCTCGGGCCTGGTCATCCCGTGGGCGGTGCTCTCGACGATCTTCGCTGCGCAGTACACCCGCATGTCCCGCTCGTCGATGATCGAGCAGCTCCAGGAGGAGCACGTGCGCACGGCCCGGGCCAAGGGCATGTCCCGCCGGTACGTCTTCTTCCGCTACGCCTGGCGCGGCTCCCTCATCCCGATCGTGACGATCTTCGGCATCGACCTCGCCTCGCTGCTGGGCGGCGCCATCATCACCGAGTACACCTTCGGCCTGCCGGGCCTCGGCCGGCTCGCGGTGGAGTCCGTGAACTTCAGCGACCTGCCCCTGCTGCTGGGGGTGATGCTGTTCTCGGCTGCCATGATCCTTTTGTTCAACATCATCGTCGACGCGTGCTACGCCCTCATCGACCCGCGCGTGCGGCTGTCCTAGGAGCTTTCTGTGACCACTCTGACCAAGGAATCGGGAGCTCCGACCCCGGCCGGCGCGGGCGCCTTCCTCTCCGTCCGCGACCTGCACGTCCGGTTCACGACCGAGGACGGCATCGTGAAGGCCGTCGACGGGCTCAGCTTCGATCTGGAGCGGGGGAAGACGCTCGGCATCGTGGGCGAGTCGGGCTCCGGCAAGTCGGTCACCAACCTGACCATCCTTGGCCTGCACAACCCGCAGTTCGCCAGGATCGAGGGCGAGATCGTGCTGGACGGGCAGGAGCTGATCACCGCCCGCGAGCCGGAGCTGGAGAAGCTCCGCGGCAACAAGATGGCGATGATCTTCCAGGACCCGCTGACCGCCCTCTCCCCGTACTACACGGTGGGCCGCCAGCTGTCCGAGCCGTTCATGAAGCACACCGGAGCCTCCAGGAAGGAGGCGAAGGACCGGGCGGTCCAGATGCTGGAGAAGGTCGGGATCCCGCAGCCGAAGGTGCGCTTCGACGACTACCCGCACCAGTTCTCCGGCGGTATGCGCCAGCGCGCGATGATCGCCATGGCGCTGATGTGCGACCCCGACCTGCTCATCGCCGACGAGCCGACCACCGCGCTCGACGTGACCGTGCAGGCGCAGATCCTGGACCTGCTCAAGGACCTCCAGCAGGAGTTCGGCTCCGCGATCATCTTCATCACCCACGACCTCGGCGTGATCTCCAACATGGCCGACGACCTGCTGGTGATGTACGCGGGCCGGGCCGTGGAGCGGGGCAGCGTCAAGGAGGTGCTGCGCACCCCCCGGCACCCGTACACCTGGGGCCTGCTCAGCTCCATGCCCCGGCTGGACGGTGACATCCACCAGGAGCTCACCCCGATCCCGGGCTCCCCGCCCTCGCTGCTCACCCCGCCGTCCGGCTGCCCCTTCCACCCGCGCTGCGCCTTCAAGGACCAGGTGCCGGACAGCCTCTGCACGGACGTGCGGCCGCCGCTAGACGAGGGCCGCGCCGCCGCCTGTCATCTGACGGACGAGCAGAAGCAGACCATCTTCATCGACGAGATCCAGCCCCGGCTGCGCTAGGGAGAACCGAGATCATGAGCGACAACCTCACCCTCCCCGCACCGCCGGCCGCCACGGGCACCGCAGCGGAGACGCTGCTCGAGGTGACGGGCCTGACGAAACACTTCCCGATCTACGGCGGGTTCCCGGTCAAACGCAAGGTCGGTGCCGTGCAGGCGGTCGACGGGGTCGACCTGAGCGTCGGCGTCGGCGAGAGCGTCGGTCTGGTCGGCGAGTCCGGCTGCGGCAAGTCGACCACCGGCCGGCTGATCACCCGCCTGCTGGAGCCCACGGCCGGCCGGATCACCTACGCCGGCCAGGACATCACGCACGCCTCGCGCCGCCGGCTCGCACCGGTGCGGTCCGAGATCCAGATGATCTTCCAGGACCCGTACTCCTCGCTGAACCCGCGGCAGACCGTCGGCACCATCATCAAGTCGCCGATGGAGGTCAACGGGATCAATCCCGAGGGCGGCCGGGAGAAGCGGGTCCGCGAGCTGCTGGAGCTGGTGGGCCTCAACCCGGAGCACTACAACCGCTTCCCGCACGAGTTCTCCGGCGGTCAGCGCCAGCGCATCGGGGTGGCCCGCGCCCTGGCGCTGAACCCCAGGCTGATCGTCGCCGACGAGCCGGTCTCCGCCCTGGACGTGTCGATCCAGGCGCAGGTGGTGAACCTGCTGCAGAAGGTGCAGCAGGAACTGGGCATCGCGTTCGTGTTCATCGCGCACGACCTGGCGATCGTCCGGCACTTCTCGCAGCGCGTCGCGGTCATGTACCTCGGCAAGGTGGTCGAGGTCGGCGACCGGGAGTCCATCTACTCCGGGCCCCGGCACCCGTACACCCACGCCCTGCTCTCGGCCGTCCCCGAGGTCGCCGTCGACGACGAGGCCGGAGAACGCGAACGGATCAGGCTGTACGGCGACGTGCCCTCGCCGATCCACCCGCCGTCCGGCTGCCGCTTCCGCACCCGCTGCTGGAAGGCGCAGGACAAGTGCGCCACCGAGGAGCCGCCGCTGGTGCGGCTCTCGGGCAACCGCGAAGGCCACCTGACGGCCTGCCACTTCCCGGAGGAGCCGACCACCGAGGCGCGCGCGGAGGACGTCGTCCTGGACCCGGCGCTGAAGGCACTGGAGGAGGCCCAGGACCAGCACTGAGCCCGAGCTCACGGCCCCCGGAACCCGCCCGCGCGGCTTCCGGGGGCTCCGGCCTTCCCGGCCGCGGGCGGGACGGAGGGACGGAACCCAGGGCCTGTCCGACGATTCCCGCCCCCCGCCACGCCGTGCAGCGCGGGTCCCCCGGCACCCACTCCACCGCGCGGGTCCCGCGGCGCGCCCGCACGAGCTGGCGGCGGCCGGGTCGAGCCCGGTCAGCCGGCCCGCGAGCCCGCCCGGCCGGGCCCGCCGCAGTGACCGCCCGGTGCCGCAGCCCACGCCGGGCACGGAGCCGGCGGACATCACCCGGCCGGGGCGGAAGTCGTCATCGGGCCCCCAACGGATCGAGGGCGTCGTAGAACTCGGCGAGTAAGGCGTCACCGAGAAACGATCGACCCTCCGGGCAGTGCGCCTGCGGTACGGCCGATCCGTACGGGAATCCGGGGGGACGGGGCCCGGGAGGACGGGCCGGGAGCCCCGCGCCCCGCTAGCCCGAAGGGCCGCCCCCGTGTGCGTCACGCACCGTATGCGTCGATAGTGGGCGAAAGCGATCGACGAGGCGCCGGCGCCCGGCGCCGGCGGCAGCGATCCCGAGGAGGCACCCCATGCGTGGAGCACGGCACGCCCGACGGGCCGCGTGCGCGGCGGCGCTCGCCCTGTTGGCCGCCGCCGGCTGCGGCGGGGGCGGCGGCAGCGGCGACGGCGGCGCGGTGCTCAGCTCCTCCTGGGGCGACCCGCAGAACCCGCTGGAGCCCGCCAACACCAACGAGGTGCAGGGCGGCAAGGTGCTCGACATGATCTTCCGCGGGCTGAAGAGGTACGACCCGGCGACCGGCAAGGCCGAGGACATGCTCGCCGAGCGCATCGAGACCACCGACTCGCGCACCTTCACCGTCACCGTCAAGGACGGCTGGACCTTCAGCAACGGCGAGAAGGTCACCGCCCGGTCCTTCGTCGACGCCTGGAACTACGGCGCCAGCCTGCGCAACAACCAGCGCAACGCCTACTTCTTCGGTTACATCGACGGCTACGACGAGGTGCACCCCGAGGGCGGCGGCCGGCAGCGCGCCGAGACCCTGTCCGGTCTGGAGGTCACCGGCGAGCGCACCTTCACCGTGCGGCTCAGCCAGACGTTCTCCGGCTTCCCCGACACCCTCGGCTACGCCGCCTTCGCCCCGCTGCCCCGGGCCTTCTTCGACGACCACGACGCCTGGCTGAGCAGACCGGTCGGCAACGGCCCCTACACGGTGGACTCCTACGTCAAGGGCTCCCAGATGTCGCTGCGCGCCCGGGACGGCTACCCCGGCCCCGACAAGGCGCGCAACGACGGCGTGGACCTGAGGGTCTACACCGACAACAACACCGCCTACACCGACCTCATGGCAGGCAACCTGGACCTGGTGGACGACGTCCCCGCGGCGCAGCTGAAGAACGTCGGGAAGGACCTCGGCGACCGCTACCTCAACACCCCGGCCGGCATCCTGCAGACGCTCGCCTTCCCGTACTACGACAGGGACTGGAACAAGCCGGGCATGGACAAGGTCCGCAAGGGCCTGTCCCGGGCGATCGACCGCAAGCAGATCACCGAGACCATCTTCCACCGGACCCGCACCCCGGCCACCGACTGGACCTCACCGGTCCTCGGCGCGGACGGCGGCTACAAGGCGGGCCTGTGCGGCGAGTGGTGCGCGTACGACCCGGCCGCGGCGCGGAAGCTGATCGAGGAGGGCGGCGGGCTGCCCGGCGGCCAGGTGAAGATCACCTTCAACGCGGACACCGGCTCGCACAAGCAGTGGGTGGACGCGGTCTGCAACTCCATCAACAACGCCCTGGACGACGACCGCGCCTGCGTCAGCGACCCGGTCGGCACCTTCGCCGACTTCCGGGGCCGGATCACCGGCCGGGAGATGACCGGCCCGTTCCGCGCCGGCTGGCAGATGGACTACCCGCTGATCCAGAACTTCCTCCAGCCGCTCTACTACACCGGTGCCTCCTCCAACGACGGCAAGTGGTCCGACCAGAAGTTCGACGACCTGGTCGACCGGGCCAACGCCGAGACCGACACCGCCCGGGCCGTACGCACCTTCCAGCAGGCCGAGGAGGTCGTCCGGGACGCCATGGCCGCCATCCCGCTGTGGTACCAGAACGGCAGCGCGGGCTACTCCGAGCGGCTGTCCGACGTGCGGCTCAACCCGTTCAGCGTCCCGGTCTACGACGAGATCAAGGTCAGCTGAGGCGGCGCCATGGGACGGTACGTCGTCCGGCGGCTGCTGCAGATGGTCCCGGTCTTCCTCGGGGCCACCCTGCTGATCTTCCTGATGGTCCATGTGATGGGCGACCCCATCGCGGGCCTGTGCGGTGAACGGGAGTGCGAACCGGCGACGGCCGCGCGGCTCAGGCAGGAGTTCGGCCTCGACCAGCCGGTCTGGCAGCAGTACCTGACCTACCTGGGCAACATCTTCGCCGGCGACTTCGGCACCGCCTTCAACGGCCGGCCGGTCACCGAGCTGATGGCCGACGCCTTCCCCGTCACCGTCCGGCTGACCGTCGTCGCGATCCTCTTCGAAGTGCTCGTCGGCGTCACCCTGGGCGTGGTCACCGGCCTGCGCCGCGGCCGCCCCGTCGACACCACCGTCCTGCTGGTCACGCTGGTGGTCATCTCCGTGCCCACCTTCGTCACCGGCCTGCTTCTGCAACTGCTGCTCGGCGTCGAGTGGGGCCTGATCCGGCCGTCGGTGTCCGCCGAGGCCCGCTTCGGCGAGCTGATCGTGCCGGGCCTGGTCCTCGCCTCCGTCTCACTGGCCTACGTGACCCGCCTGACCCGCACCTCGCTGGCGGAGAACCGGCGCTCCGACTACGTCCGCACGGCCGTCGCCAAGGGCCTGCCGCGGCACCGGGTCATCACCCGCCACCTGCTGCGCAACTCCCTGATCCCCGTGGTCACCTTCATCGGCACCGACATCGGCGCCCTGATGGGCGGCGCCATCGTCACCGAGCGGATCTTCAACATCCACGGCGTCGGCTACCAGCTCTACCAGGGCATCCTGCGCCAGAACACGCAGACCGTCGTCGGCTTCGTGACCGTCCTCGTGCTCGTCTTCCTGCTCGCCAACCTCCTCGTCGACCTGCTGTACGCCGTACTCGACCCGAGGATCCGCTATGCCTGACATCAGGGAACCGCAGCGCGCCGTGGCCGGCACCGGCATGGGCGGCGCGATGGACCTCGCCGCCGGCGAGGCGGAGACGCTGGAGCGGGCGCCGGCCGGCCCGGACGGCGGCGGCCGGCCGGGCCGGCCCCGCTCCCTGTGGTCCGACGCCTGGCACGACCTGCGCCGCAACCCCGTCTTCGTCGTCTCCGCCCTGGTGATCGTCTTCCTGGTCCTCATCTCCCTGTGGCCGTCCCTGATCGCCCCCGGCAGCCCGCTGCGCTGCGACCTCGCCGAGGCCCAGGAGGGCTCCCGGCCCGGCCATCCCTTCGGCTTCGACGGCCAGGGCTGCGACGTCTACACGCGCACCGTCCACGGCGCCCGCACCTCCGTCGCGGTCGGCGTCTGCGCCACGCTCGGGGTCGCGCTCCTCGGCAGTGTCCTCGGCGGGCTCGCGGGGTACTTCGGCGGCGTCTGGGACTCGGTGCTCTCCCGGCTCACCGACGTCTTCTTCGCGATCCCGGTCGTCCTCGGCGGCCTGGTCCTGCTGTCGGTGGTGACCAGCAACACCGTCTGGCCGGTGGCCGGGTTCATGGTGCTGCTCGGCTGGCCGCAGATCTCCCGGATCGCCCGCGGCACGGTCATCACCGTCCAGCAGAACGACTACGTCCAGGCCGCCCGCGCCCTCGGCGCCTCCCACTCCCGGCTGCTGCTGCGGCACATCGCGCCCAACGCCGTCGCCCCCGTGATCGTCGTGACGACCATCGCGCTCGGCACGTACATCGCGCTGGAGGCCACCCTGTCGTACCTGGGCGTCGGTCTGAAGCCGCCCACCGTCTCCTGGGGCATCGACATCTCCGCCGCCTCGCCCTACATCCGCAACGCCCCGCACGCCCTGCTCTGGCCCTCCGGGGCGCTCGCGGTCACCGTGCTGGCGTTCATCATGCTCGGCGACGCGGTGCGCGACGCCCTCGACCCGAGGCTGAGGTGAGGCGCCGTCATGCTGCTCGACGTACGCGACCTGCACGTGGAGTTCCACACCCGGGACGGGATCGCCAAGGCCGTCAACGGCGTCAGCTACGGCGTGGACGCGGGCGAGACGCTCGCCGTGCTCGGCGAGTCGGGCTCCGGCAAGTCCGTCACCGCGCAGGCCGTGATGGGCATCCTCGACACCCCGCCGGGGCGGATCACCGGCGGCGAGGTCCTCTTCCGGGGCCGCGACCTGCTCAGGCTGAAGGAGGCGGAGCGGCGCAGGGTGCGCGGCGCCGAGATGGCGATGATCTTCCAGGACGCGCTGTCCTCGCTCAACCCGGTGCTGTCCGTGGGCGACCAGCTCGGCGAGATGTTCGTCGTCCACCGGGGCATGTCGAAGAAGGACGCCCGGGCCCGGGCCGTCGAGCTCATGGACCGGGTGCGCATCCCGGCCGCCCGGGAGCGGGTGAGGCAGTACCCGCACCAGTTCTCCGGCGGCATGCGCCAGCGCATCATGATCGCGATGGCGCTCGCCCTGGAACCGGCCCTGATCATCGCCGACGAACCCACCACCGCCCTGGACGTCACCGTCCAGGCCCAGATCATGGACCTGCTCGCGGAGCTGCGGCGCGAGCTGGACATGGGGCTCATCCTCATCACCCACGACCTGGGGGTGGTCGCCGACGTCGCCGACCGGATCGCCGTGATGTACGCGGGCCGGATCGTGGAGTCGGCGCCGGTGCACGACCTCTACAAGGCCCCGGCCCACCCCTACACGCGCGGCCTGCTGGAGTCCGTCCCGCGCCTGGACCGCAAGGGGCGGGAGCTGCACGCCATCAGGGGCCTGCCGCCGAGCCTGCTGGACATCCCGCCGGGCTGCGCCTTCCACCCGCGCTGCCCGATGGCCCGGGACGTGTGCCGGACGGACGTGCCCCCGCTGCACGAGGTGTCCGGACAGCGCCGGAGCGCCTGCCACTTCTGGAGGGAGTGCCTGGATGGCTGAGCCGATCCTGGAGGTCAGCGGGCTCGTCAAGCACTACCCGCTCACCAGGGGCGTCCTGTTCCGCAAGCAGGTCGGCTCCGTGAAGGCGGTCGACGGCGTCGACTTCACGCTCCACCGGGGCGAGACCCTCGGCATCGTCGGCGAGTCCGGCTGCGGCAAGTCGACGGTCGCCAGGATGCTGGTGCACCTGGAGCGGCCGACGGCCGGGGTGATCCGGTACAAGGGCGAGGACGTCACCCGGCTGTCCGGCAGGGCGCTCAAAGCCGTCCGGCGCAACATCCAGATGGTGTTCCAGGACCCCTACACCTCCCTCAACCCCCGCATGACGGTGGGCGACATCGTCGGCGAGCCCTACGAGATCCACCCCGAGGCGGCCCCCAAGGGCGACCGGCGCGGACGCGTGCAGGAACTGCTGGAGGTCGTCGGCCTCAACCCCGAGTACGTCAACCGCTACCCCCACCAGTTCTCCGGCGGCCAGCGCCAGCGGATCGGCATCGCCCGGGGCCTGGCGCTGCGCCCGGAGATCATCGTCGCCGACGAACCGGTCTCCGCGCTGGACGTGTCCGTGCAGGCGCAGGTCGTGAACCTGATGGAGCGGCTGCAGGACGAGTTCGGCCTCTCCTACCTCTTCATCGCCCACGACCTGTCCGTCGTCCGGCACATCTCGGACCGGGTCGCGGTGATGTACCTCGGCCGGATCGTGGAGACCGGCCGGGACACCGAGATTTACGACCACCCCACGCACCCCTACACGCAGGCCCTGCTCTCCGCCGTCCCGGTGCCCGACCCGGCGGCCCGCGCGCACCGCCGGCGGATCGTCCTCGCCGGTGACGTGCCCTCCCCGACCACCATCCCGTCCGGCTGCCGCTTCCGCACCCGGTGCTTCAAGGCCCGGGAGCGCTGCGCCCGGGAGGTCCCGCAGCTGGCGGTCCCCGCCGGGTACCGCCTGACCGGCGGCCCGGCCGCGCACCCCTCCGCCTGCCACTTCGCCGAGGACACGCAGGTCGTGGCGCCCGAGGAGCGGCGGTAACACACCGGCAACCGAGGTGACCCGGCTCCGATATACGGACGCGGCAGTCTCTGTGGCGTACGGCCGTGCGGGTGCCGTGAAGCGGGCCGGGGTGCGCCATGTCACCCCGGCCCGCCGCCGTCACCGGGGCAGGCCCAGCGACCGCTTGAGGAAGTCCACCTGAAGCAGCAGCAGGTTCTCGGCGACCTGTTCCTGCGGGGTCATGTGCGTCACGCCGGACAGCGGCAGCACCTCGTGCGGGCGGCCGGCGGCGAGCAGCGCGGAGGACAGCCGCAGGGCGTGGGCGACCACCACGTTGTCGTCGGCCAGACCGTGCACGATCATCAGCGGGCGGTGCGGTCCGGCCGCGGCGGCCAGGCCGTCGTCGGTGATCAGCGAGCTCCGGGCGTACGCCGCCGGCGCCTCGGCCGGGTGGCCCAGGTACCGCTCGGTGTAGTGGGTGTCGTACAGCCGCCAGTCCGTCACCGGGGCGCCGGCGATGCCCGCGTGGAAGACGTCCGGGCGGCGCAGCACGGCCAGGGCGGCCAGCCACCCGCCGTAGGACCAGCCGCGGATCGCGACCCGGGTGAGGTCCAGCGGGTGGCTGCGCGCCAGGTCCTGGAGCGCCTCGACCTGGTCGTCCAGGGAGACGGTGAAGTCGCCGCGGACCGCCTTCTCCCAGGCGGGCGAGCGGCCGGGTGTGCCGCGCCCGTCGGCGACGACCACCGCGAACCCCTGGTCGGCGAACCACTGGGAGGTCAGGTGCGCGTTGTGGGCGGCGACCACCCGGGCGCCGTGCGGACCGCCGTAGGGGTCCAGCAAAACCGGAAGGGGAGTGTCACCGTGGTAGTCCCGTGGCATAAGCACGGCGCACGGAATTCTCCGTGCGCCCCCCTCGGTGAGCGTCACGCGCGGGGACAGACCGGGATCTTCGGCGTACGACGGGATGGTCGCCACCGTCTTCCAGCCGTCGGCCGGCGGGGCCCCCGTCTCCCTCCGGCCGCCGCCGCGCAGCACCCGCACCGTGGCGCCCGGCCGGTCCGGCGTCGCCGAGACGAGGACGGTCACGTCCCCGGCGCGCACCGCCGAGTGCACCCCCGGCTCCCGCGTGAGGCGCTCCACGCCGAGTTCGTTGACGCGCCAGACGTGCACCTCGCCGGTCTCGGGGGCGGCCGCCTCCGCCCCGGCCGACGCCGCCACCAGCACGTCCTCGGCCGTGACGTCGAGCACGGCCCGCAGGTGCAACTGCGGTCCGGTCAGCGGGCGTTCCCCCACCGCGAGCACCCGCGCGCCGCCCTCGTCCGCGATCCGCACCAGGTGCCCCGAGGGGGACCAGCACGGCACTCCAGGGAAAAGATCAAGCCAAGTTCGATCTTCGTCGGCGTGCACCATCCGGGTCGCGCCGGTGTCCGGGTCCACCGCCAGGAACAGCTGGCTGCGCTGGTCACGCGCCTGCACCAGGATCAGCGGGGCACCCGCCGCTGACCAGTGCACTCGCGCCAGGTACGGATACCGCGGCCGATCCCAGACGACCTCGGTGCGGGCCCCGTCCAGGTCGATCACGAACAGCCGGACGTCCGCGTTCTCCGTCCCGGCAGCTGGATAGGGGACGTGTTGTGGGTCACGTTCCGGCTGGGCCGGGTCGGAGATCCACCACCGCCGCACCGGCGTGTCGTCCACGCGCGCCACCAGCAGCCGGTCCGACTCCGGCGCCCACCAGAAACCCCGCGAACGCCCCATCTCCTCGGCCGCGATGAACTCGGCCAGACCGTAGGAGACCGACTCCGCCTCCGGTTCCGCGAGCGCCCGGTCGCCCTCGCCCTCGGCGCCGGTCACCCGCAGGGCGCCCTGCGCGACGTACGCGACGTGCCGCCCGTCCGGGGCGGGACGCGGGTCGATCACCGGGGCCGGCGTGGGCAGTTCGCGGGCCGTGCCGGCCCGCAGCTCGGCTGCGAAAAGCCGCCCTGACAAGGCGAAAGACGCCAACTCCACGGCCGTGTCGGTGGCGTAGCCGACGATGCCGGCGCCGCCCTCGCGGCTGCGCTCGCGGCGCGCCAGTTCCTCGGGCGAGAGGCGCTCCGCGGCCCCGCCCAGCAGCGCGCGCGGGTCGGCCGCCAACCGCTCGGCGCGGTCCGCCAGGTCGAGCACCCACAGGGCGTTCGCCCGGTCCGTGCCGGAGGACGAGCGCAGGAACACGACACGGGAACCGTCGGGAGCCACGGTGAACGAACGCGGCGCGCCGAGCGTGAACCGCTGGGTGCGGGCGTGCCGTCTGGGGAAGGAGTCAGGCTCGGTCGTCATGCCCTGACCATATTGGCCATGCGCCCCCTTGTGCGGCTGTGCGCCATTCGATGCGCGCGTACGGATAGTTATGATCACTAGCGCTGTGTGGGTATGAACCTGCTGGCCGCTGTATGGATGTACACGTTTCCTCGCCCTGTTTCTCCACATCCCGGTTCTTGGAGGTGAGCCGCCGTGGCACTCTCGATTTCGGCGGTGGTGCTGCTGGCGATCATCGTCTTCCTGCTGATCAAGAAGTCAGGACTGAAGGCCGGGCATGCTGTCGTATGCATGCTGCTGGGCTTCTACCTGGCCTCGTCCACCGTCGCGCCCACGATCAGTGAGCTGACGACGAACATCGCGGGCATGATCGGCAGCATCAGGTTCTGAGCGGACCGGTCTGATCGTAGGGTGGGGTCCATGACGGAACGGCCCCCCCGGCGTCTGCTGCTGGTGCACGCGCACCCGGACGACGAGTCGATCAACAACGGCGCGACCATGGCCAGGTACGCGGCCGAGGGTGCCCAGGTGACCTTGGTCACCTGTACCCTCGGCGAGCGGGGCGAGGTCATCCCGCCCGGGCTCGCGCACCTGACCGGCGCCGCGCTCGGCGAGTACCGCCGGCGCGAGCTCGCCGCGGCCATGCGCGAGCTCGGCGTCGAGGACTTCCGGCTGCTCGGCGGGGCCGGCCGCTACCGGGACTCCGGGATGATGGGCCTGCCCGACAACGACGACCCCGGCTGCCTGTGGCAGGCGGACGTCGACGAGGCCGCCGCCCACCTCCTGGAGGTGATCCGCGAGGTGCGGCCCCAGGTGCTCGTCACCTACGACCCCGGCGGCGGCTACGGCCACCCCGACCACATCCAGGCCCACCGCATCGCCATGCGCGCCGCCGGCCTGGCCGCCGAGGCGGGCGTCGGCATCGCCAAGGTCTACTGGAACCGCGTCCCGCGCGCCGTCGCCGAGGAGGCCTTCGCCCGCCTCGCGGAGGCGCTGCCGGGGCTGGCCTTCGCCGGGAGCGCGGTGCTCGGCGACGTGCCCGGCGTGGTCGACGACGCCCGGATCACCACCGAGATCGACGGCACCGCGTACGCCGCCGCCAAGGCCGCGGCGATGGCCGCGCACGCCACGCAGATCGAGGTCGCCGAGCCGTACTTCGCGCTCTCCAACCAGCTGGCGCAGCCGCTGTTCGCCACCGAGTACTACGAGTTGGCGCGCGGCGAACGGGGCGCACCGGGCGTCCCCGCGGCCGGCGGCCCGGCGCGGGAGACGGACCTGTTCGCCGGGATCGGGGCGCCGTCATGAGCGACCGGCAGCCGATGCTCGCGCGGCCGCCGCGGCGTCCCTCCGCCGGGCGGGCGGCTTCCTGTGCCGGCCTGTTCCTGCTCGGCCTGGTGGTGGGGGGCGCCGGGGCGCTGGTGCAGGGCGCGTGGTTCCCGGGCGGGCTGCTGCTCGCGCTGGCGGGCGCGGCCGGGGCGTTCCTCGGCGGGGCCTGGGCGACCCGCGGCCGGGGCGGGGCGGTGGCGGGCGTGGCCGGCTGGATGCTCGCCGTCATCCTGCTCACCGCCAGCCGTCCGGAAGGGGACTTCCTCTTCGCCGCGGGCGTCGGCTCCTACGCCTACCTGCTGGGCGGCATGGCCGTGGCTGTGATCTGCGCCACCCTGGCGCCCGCGCGGCAACCCGGTGACAGGTCCGCCCGACGTGGCGCATGACGTACCGGTTCGCCGCGAGGCGCTCGTGCGAGTCCCGTGCGGGTTTCCCACCGGTCGCGGGATACCGGTCGGAAGCGGCCAGTATGGTGGAGCCGCCGCCGAGCTGCCCGCGTACATGAGGTCGTGACGGGCGGTGGAGCCAACCGGGAGAACCTGCCTTGAGTCGTGAAACTGACAGTCCGTCCTCCGGGCCCAACGGGCACGGGGGTACCGCATACCCCTCGGGCACGCCGCCCTACGGCACACCCACGGCTTCCGACAGCGGTGCGGACACGGGCCGTTCGGGCGCGGGGGCCGAGGACCGCAAGACCGAGACCACGCTGACGACCCGGATCCGGATCAACATCCCCGGATCGCGGCCCATTCCGCCGGTCGTCGTGCGCAAGCCCGTCGCGGACTCCGACGGCGCCGAGGGCGGGGAGAACGAGCCGGCGGCGCCGCGCGCGGCCACCGCCACGGGCACGGCCGAGTATCCCGCCGAGCAGCAACCGCCCAGGCCCGCCGAGGAGAAGACGAGCGACTGGTTCGCCCCCCGCAGGTCCGGCCCGGCCAGGACCGGTCAGGGCGGCGGCGCCAACGGAGCCGGTGCCCCGGGCGGTTCGGCCGGCCCCGGCGCCCCGGCGACCGCGGGCGGCGCGCGGCCCGGCGGTGCCGTCGGTTCCCCGACCGCGCCGGGCGGCTCCCGCCCCGGCGGTACGAAGGGCGCCGGGCTGCCCGGCGCGACCGGCGGCCCGGTGGCACCCGGCCACGGCGGCGGCACCGGTTCCTTCGACGTCACCGAGGCCCTCGCGGCGGGGCCGATGGGCGGCGGCACCGGCACCGGCAACGGCAACGGCTCCCGTCCGGGCGAGCAGCGCCGCGACGACCAGCCGTACGCCACGGGCCACCAGAACGGCCAGAACGGCCAGAACGGCCAGAACGGCCAGAACGCCCCGAACATCCCGCACACCCCGAACGGCCGGCACGGCCGGGGCGGTCAGGGGGAGCCCAACGGGCAGGCCCCGTACGGCGCCCAGGGCGCGTTGGCCGGCCGGGGCCCCGCACCCGACGGACCGAGCGCCCCCGGCGGCCCTCACGGGCAGCCCGGGCAGCCCGGGCAGTCCGGCCTGAGCGGTTACGGCGGCCTCGGTGGCCCCGGCCGTCCTGGCGGCCCCACCGGCCCGCAGGGCCCCGCCGGCCCGACCGGCGGTCCGGTCACCGGCGACGGCCCCCTCGTCCCGCCGAACGCGGCCGGCGCACCCGGCGCGGCCCCGGGTCCCGGCCCCGGCGGCCTGAGCGACGACACCGCCGTCCTCACCCCGCAGCAGCCGGCCCCCGAGCCGCCGCCCGGCAGTCCCTACGGCGTGTCCGTCGACAACGTCTCCGGGGACACCCTCACCAGCGGTATCCCGGTCGTGCCGCCCGCCGACCGCACCGCGCCGTTCGCGCCGGGCGGCCCCACCGACGGGCCGCTGCCGCACACCCCGCCGCAGCGGCCCGAGCCGGCGCGGCAGCCGGCGCCCGCCGCCGCGGCCAAGAAGAAGACGAAGAAGAAGGGCCGCAGCAAGCTGGTGCTGCTCGGCGGCGGCGTGATCGCGGCCGCCGGTGTCGCCTACGGCGCCGGTCTGCTGATGAACCACTCCGACGTGCCCAAGGGCACCACGGTGCTCGGCGTGGACATCGGCGGCGGCACCCGCGACGACGCCGTCAAGAAGCTCGACGAGGCCCTCGGCGACCGGATCGACAACCCGCTGACACTGTCCGTCGGCGGCGAGACCGTGTCGCTGCGGCCGGACCAGTCGGGCCTGCAGTTCGACGCCGACGCCACGGTCGCCGCCGCGGCGCGCAGCGACTACAACCCGGTCTCCGTGATCGGCTCGCTCTTCGGGCAGGAACGGGTGGTCGAGCCGGCCATGCCGGTCGACGAGGAGAAGCTGCACTCCGCCCTGGAGACCGCGGCGGGCGGCGCGGGCAGCGCCACCGACGGCACGATCAGGTTCGAGTCCGGCAAGGCGGTCGCCGTCTACGGCAAGGCCGGCCAGGGCATCGCCGTGGACCAGGCCACGGAGGCCGTCGCGGACGCCTACCGCAGCCAGGTGGAGACCGGCACGGCCGCGCCGGTCCGGGTGCCGACCACCACCAGGCAGCCGACGGTGCCGGACGCCGAGGTGGACCGGATGATGAAGGAGTTCGCCGAGCCGGCGATGTCCGGCATCGTCACCGTGCAGACGGACGCGGCCCACTCGATCGCCTTCAGCCCGGAGAACTCCCTGTGGAAGTTCCTCCGCGTCCAGGCGATCGACGGCAAGCTCGTCGACACCTACGACGAGGACGCCCTGACCGAGCTCTACGGCAAGACCTTCGACGGTGTGCTCGTCACCCGGGGCACCGGCCAGAAGACCCCGGTCACGGTCCAGGACGTGATCGGCGCCCTGCGCCCGGCCCTGAAGAGCACGACGAACCGCGTGGCGACGATCGACACCGACCCGAGCTGACGAGAAAGGGCACCCAGCCCCTGCCGGGTGCCCTCTCCGCGGGGCGCCCCGGGGGCGTCTCGCCACGCCCCGGTGCCGCGGCAGGCGACGTTCGCCCCGTCGCGACGCCCGGCACGCACTCCCGCCGCACCGGCCGAAGGCCCGAGTACGTCCGGTACGAGGGCTTCCGGCCGGCACGCCGGGAGCACGCACCGGACGCCGCTCCGCCACGGGCAAACGCTGCCCGCCGCGGCACACTAGTTCAGCAGCGCCCGCGCCGCCCGGGCCTCCCCCCGCACCCGCTCCGCCGCCCCCTCGTCCACGGCCCCCACCACCTCCGCGTACGCCTCCAACTCGGCCGCTCCGCCCAGAAAGTCCCCCCGCCGCACCAGCAACTGCGCCCGCTCGTAGCGCAGCCGGGCCGGATGCGAGGGCAGCAGCAGCGACAACTCCACGGCCCACAGCCCCACGTCCGACCGCTCGGCCCGGACGGCGGCCCACGCCCGGATGTTGTTCAGGATCCTGAGCACCACCTCCAGCGGATCGGCGGGCGCCAGCATCGAGGGGTCCAGCGGCGCCCCGGTCGCCCCCGCCACCAGCAACTCCGCGTCGCGCCCGGTCAGCACCCGCCCCCCGTCGAAGGGGTCCACGAGCACCTGGCCCTCCGTGCCCCCGGACGGCTCGCCGAAGCCGACCACGAAGTGCCCCGGCAGCGCCACGCCGTACACCGGCGCCCCCGCCCGCCGGGCCACCTCGATCCACACCACCGACAGCAGGATCGGCAGCCCGCGCCGCCGCCGGACCACGGTGTGCAGCAGCGACGACTCCAGCCGCTGGTAGTCCGCGGCCGAGCCGTGGAACCCGCACCGCTCACCCAGCAGCTCCCGCAGCGCCACGGCCCAGGCCCGCGCCCCGCCCGGCCGGAACGGCAGCAGCCCGGCCAGCCGGTCCAGCTCCGCCTGCGCGGCGTCGGCGCCCGCCTCGTCCAGCGTCCCGTCGGCCTGCGCGCCCACCAGCAGGCACAGCGTCGCCAGATCGGGCCGCTCGGCCCGTGCCTCCGCGGCGAACCGCCGGCGCAGCGCGGCGGACCGCTCCGGCGGCGGCGGGAGGAGTGGACGCATGACTACCTGCCCTCCGGCTCCCGGACGTGGTGGTACGTGTGGTGCGCGCCGAAGCCCAGCCCGGCGTACAACGCCCGTGCACCGGCATTGTCCGTCTCGACCTGGAGCCACGCCGCCGACGCGCCCTCGTCCAGCGCCCGCCGGGCCAGCGCGGCCATCACCTCGCTCGCCAGCCCCCGCCGGCGCAGGGCGGGGTCCACCTCCACGGCGGCGAACCCGGCCCACCGCCCGTCCACCACGCACCGGCCGATGGCCGCGGGAACGCCACCCGCGCCGGGCACGGCCGCGAACCACACCGAGGGACCGCTGCCCAGCACCCGCGACGCCACCTCGCCCACGCCCTTGCGCCGGTACCGCGCCAGCCACCCCGCGTCCGCCGTCCGGGACAGCACCACCCCGGCGCCCTCGGCCCGGTCGGCGACCGGCGCGAGGGCCCCGGTCCACAGCTCGGCGGACACCTCCCGCGTCCACCCCCGCCGCTCCAGCTCCGCGCAGAGCAGCTCCTGGGTGCCCTCGGCCCCGGTGGCGGTCTGGAGGTACGCCGGCAGGCCACGGTCGCCGTACCAGCGCCGTACGGCGGTCAGCGCCTCGTCCAGGGGCATGCCGGGGTCGCCCAGCGGCAGCACCGAGTTGGCGCGCCGGGTGAAGCCGGCGGCGGCGCGCAGCTCCCACCCGCCGAGCCGCTCGCTCTCCAGCGGCCGCCAGGCCCGCGCGGAGATCCGGGCGAGTTCCTCGTAGGAGGCCGCGGGGCCGCGGCGCCGGGCCGGTGCCGCGGGCACCACCTTCCCGGCGACCAGCGCGGACTCCTCGATCCGCACCCGTTCGCCGTCCCGTCGTGTGATCACCAGCACACCGTCGTTCCAGGATGTGAGAACGCCCACCGTGTCGGTGAATTTCTGCCCGATGGCGGACGGGTCCCCCAGCCGCCGTACGGAGACTCGTTTGCCCACGTCAGCAGCGGTGATACGGACCTCAAGGCGGCCAGCCGACGATATTTCCACGGGTCGGTTCACCCCTCCTGTTCGGATCGTGGCCAAGAACGGAGATACTAGGGGCGGGCATCGACGACGCCGCGCTCCCGCGCGCCAGGCGGCGGAGCCTGAGGAGGCCCGCCAGCGCCCTATCGAGGAGGAACGACAGCGTGACCTACGTCATCGCGCAGCCTTGTGTCGACGTCAAGGACAAGGCGTGCATCGAGGAGTGCCCGGTCGACTGCATCTACGAGGGCTCCAGGTCCTTGTACATCCATCCGGACGAATGCGTCGACTGCGGGGCATGTGAGCCGGTCTGCCCGGTCGAAGCGATCTTCTACGAGGACGACGTGCCGGAGGAGTGGAAGGACTACTACAAGGCGAACGTCGAGTTCTTCGACGAGCTCGGCTCGCCCGGCGGCGCCAGCAAGCTGGGCCTGATCGAGCGGGACCACCCCTTCGTCGCCGCGCTGCCCCCGCAGGGCGAGTGACCTCGTAAGCGGCCCCCACCGCGCCGCCTCGGTCCCGTACGGCCCGATCACCTTGATCGCCGCCGCACGGGACCGAGGCGTTTGACGCACCAGAAAGTGAGCCAGACACCGTGCCCGCAGTCTCCGACCGCCTTCCGACCTTCCCCTGGGACAAGCTCGCGCCGTACAAGCGGACGGCCGCCGCGCACCCGGACGGCATCGTCGACCTCTCCGTCGGCACCCCGGTCGACCCGGTCCCCGAGCTGGTCCAGAAGGCACTGACCGCCGCGGCGGACTCGCCCGGCTACCCGACCGTCTGGGGCACGCCCGAGCTGCGCGACGCGATCACCGGCTGGGTGAGCCGCCGCCTCGGCGTCCGGGACGTCACCCACCACCACGTCCTGCCGATCGTCGGCTCCAAGGAACTCGTCGCCTGGCTCCCCACCCACCTGGGCCTCGGCCCCGGGGACAGGGTCGCCTACCCCCGCCTCGCCTACCCGACCTACGAGGTGGGCGCCCGCCTGGCCCGTGCGGACCACGAGGTGTACGACGACCCGACCGAGCTGGACCCGGCGAACCTGAAGCTGCTGTGGCTGAACTCGCCGTCCAACCCGACCGGCGAGGTGCTGCCCAAGGAGGAGCTGACCCGGATCGTCGCCTGGGCCCGCGAGCACGGCGTGCTGGTCTTCTCCGACGAGTGCTACCTGGAGCTCGGCTGGGAGGCCGACCCGGTCTCGGTCCTCCACCCGGACGTCAACGGCGGCTCCTGCGAGGGCGTCGTCTCGGTCCACTCCCTGTCCAAGCGGTCCAACCTCGCCGGCTACCGCGCCGCCTTCCTGGCCGGCGACCCGGCCGTCCTCGGCCCGCTGCTGGAGCTCCGCAAGCACGGCGGCATGATGACGTCCGCGCCGACCCAGGCGGCGGTGGTGGCGGCCCTGGGCGACGACACCCACGTCCGCGAGCAGCGCGACCGCTACGCCGCCCGCCGCGCGGCCCTGCGCGAGGCCCTGCTGGGGCACGGCTTCCGGATCGAGCACAGCGAGGCCGGCCTCTACCTGTGGGCGACCCGCGGCGAGTCCTGCTGGGCCACCGTCGCCCACCTGGCCGAGCGGGGCATCCTGGTCGCGCCGGGCGACTTCTACGGCGAGGCGGGCGGCACCTTCGTCCGGGTGGCCCTGACGGCGACGGACGAGCGGGTGGCGGCGGCGGTCAAGCGCCTGGCGTGAACGCGAGGGCGGGGGCCCAGGGAACTCCCTGGACCCCCGCCGCGCCGGGCGCCCGGCACTCAGCCGAGCGGCAGCCCCTTGGCCGGCAGCGACTGCGTGGGCAGCCCGCCCTTGGTGAGCCCGTCCGTCGGCAGCCCGCCCTTGGCCGCGGTCGACGCGGCGTCGCCCACGAGGGCTCCGGCGGCCCCGGCGGCGTCACCCGCGGCCTTCTGCACCGCCGGGGCCGCCTTCTTCGCGGCCTGGCCACCGGTCTTGCCCGCGGCCGGCACGGCCGTCCTGACCGCCTTGCTGCCGGTGTCGCCGGCGGTGCCGGTGACGTTCCGCGCGGTGCTGTCCATGGTGTTGCCGATGGCCGCCCCGTCCAGGGCGGTCAGCCCGCCGAGGTTGGGGGCGGCGGGCAGCTCGGGGGCCGCGCTGGCGGAGCCGGCCGCACCGACCCCGGCAGCCGCTCCCGCTGCGACGAGCAGCGCGGCACGGGCGATCCGACGGGTCAGGGGGAGGGACATGGTGCTCCTTCGACGGGAGAGAACGGTGAAGTGTCCAGCCGCGCCCGGAAGGTGACCCCGCGATGTCGGTCGCGGTCCGGAGCTTCCGGGCTCGGACGCAGTGACTACCGCTCGAAGCCCGCGAAGGTTGCGGCGGCCGAACGTAAAGAGTTGGCAATGCGTCGCATTATCGGCTGCGGATAAAAACGGGCAAAGAGTACCCGGTCCGACAGTCTGCCGAATCCTTACGGCCCGGTGTTCCCAAGGGTTGTGCGACCTACGCGGGTGCGGTCGCGAAAACCTGTGCACCCCGTCGCGCCGAGGGGACGCACGTAACCCGTGGGGGTGACCGCTCGCACTACTGCGCAGTGACGATGCGGACGGCGTCCGCGGCTGCCGCGCCCTCCGCCCGGTCCGCGCTCTGCGCCCCGCCCGCCGCGGTGCGCCAGCGGCTGTCGGCGCGCCCCGCGGTCCACTCCCGCCCGGCGTACGAGACGCGCTCGATGTGCAGCGCCGAGGCGTTGGCCACGGCCCAGTGCGCGAGCTGCCAGCCGCGCTCCCGGGGGTCGCGCCCGTCGGCCTCCGCGGCCACGGGCACGGTCACCGTGCGCCCGCTGGTCTCGGTGACCAGGTCCGGGGTGGGAGCCGGCGCCGGGGTGCCCACCTCGGCCCCGGCCTGCTGCACGGCGTCCCGCCCGAAGTCCCGCACGAGCGCGGAGCGCACCGCGTCCGGACCGGCGGCCGGGGTCGCGCCCGGCCGGCCCTCGCAGGTCAGCGTGGCCGCGGCGCGCCCGGTGAGGGCGGCGGCGAGCAGCGTCGCGTCGGGCTCGTGCTTGGCGTACGCCTGCGGGAAGCCGCTGCGCTGCACGCGCTGGGCGGCGACGGTGAGGGGCAGCCGCGTGTAGCCGGGCACCTCGGCCAGATGGTCGTAGAAGATCCCCGCCGAGTAGATCGGGTCCATGATCTGCTCCTCGGTGCCCCAGCCCTGCGACGGCCGTTGCTGGAACAGGCCGAGCGAGTCGCGGTCGCCGTGGTCGATGTTGCGCAGCGCGGACTCCTGCAGGGCGGTCGCCAGGGCGATCGTGACGGCTCGCTCGGGCAGGCCGCGGGCGGTGCCGACGGCGCTGATCGTCGCGGCGTTGACGGCCTGTTCGGGGGTGAACTCGTACGTCGCCCCGTCGCCGTCGGCCGAGACGACCCGGCACCCCGGGCCGCCGGTGCCGCCGGTGAGGTACTGCACCGCGAGATAGCCCGCGACCGCGAGCAGGACGACGAAGGCCGCCCCGGCACGGAGGAGGCGGCCGCGACGCTGGAGAGTGGGGGACGGCTCTGGCACGCGTCCAAGGTACTGGAGAGTACGGAGTGACCGGAGCCGGGTGCGCAAAGTACCCGCAGGTCGGGGACGCTAGGGTCGGCGTATGGCCGACTCCCCGCTTGACCTCGCCCTGGACGCCGCCCGGCTCACCGCCCAGCTCGTCGACTTCCCGTCGGAGAGCGGCAACGAGAAGCCCCTCGCGGACGCGATCGAGAACGCGCTGCGCGCCCTGCCGCACCTCACCGTCGACCGGTACGGCAACAACGTCGTCGCCCGCACCGGCCTGGGCCGCTCGCAGCGGGTGATCCTCGCCGGGCACATCGACACCGTGCCGATCGCCGGCAACGTGCCCTCCCGGCTGGACGAGGACGGGGTGCTGTGGGGGTGCGGCACCTGCGACATGAAGGCGGGCGTCGCGGTGCAGCTGCGCATCGCGGCCACGGTCCCGGCCCCCAACCGCGACCTGACCTTCGTCTTCTACGACAACGAGGAGGTCGCCGCCGATCTCAACGGGCTGCGGCACGTCGCCGAGGCGCACCCCGAGTGGCTGGAGGGTGACTTCGCGGTGCTGCTGGAGCCGTCCGACGGCCAGGTCGAGGGCGGCTGCCAGGGCACCCTGCGCGTGCTGCTGAAGACCTCGGGCGAGCGGGCCCACTCCGCGCGCTCCTGGATGGGCTCCAACGCCGTCCACGCGGCGGCCCCGATCCTGGCCCGGCTCGCCGCGTACCAGCCCCGCTACCCGGTGATCGACGGCCTGGAGTACCGCGAGGGCCTGAACGCGGTCGGCATCTCGGGCGGGGTGGCCGGCAACGTCATCCCCGACGAGTGTGTCGTCACGGTCAACTTCCGCTACGCCCCGGACCGTACCGAGGAGGAGGCGATCGCCCATGTCCGCGAGGTGTTCGCGGACTGCGGCGTCACCGACTTCGTGGTCGACGACCACAGCGGCGCCGCGCTGCCCGGTCTGTCCCACCCGGCCGCGGCGGCCTTCATCGAGGCGGTGGGCGGCACTCCCCAGCCGAAGTACGGCTGGACGGACGTCTCCCGCTTCAGCGCGCTGGGCGTCCCCGCGGTCAACTACGGTCCCGGCAACCCGCACTTGGCGCACAAGCGGGACGAGCGGGTGGAGACCGCGAAGATCCTGGCGGGGGAGGAGCGGCTGCGCGCCTGGCTGACCGCGTGAGCGCGTGACCGCCCGGCGGGCGCGGGGGCGCGGGGGGCTCTCCGCGCGGGCGCTTTGTTGCAGACACGCGCATGTACCCCCTCCGTAACCGGCGTGGATCTACGCTGAGGTGGAAACACCCCGCAAGCGGAGGGAGCTCACATGGCTACCGGCAACCCCGAGGGCAAGCAGCGGCCGCCGGAGGAGCAGCGTCTCGGTCCGGTCCTCCGGCGGCGGAGCCAGGTGACGGCGAGCACCACGGACCAGCGGCTGCTGGACGAGCGCGCGCCCACCGACTGGGTGCACACCGACCCGTGGCGCGTCCTGCGCATCCAGTCGGAGTTCATCGAGGGCTTCGGCACGCTCGCCGAACTCCCGCCCGCCATCAGCGTCTTCGGCTCCGCCCGGACACCGCGCGAGACCTCCGAGTACGAGGCCGGCGTCCGGCTGGGCCGCGGACTGGTGGAGGCGGGCTTCGCGGTCATCACGGGCGGCGGCCCCGGGGCGATGGAGGCGGCCAACAAGGGCGCCTGCGAGGCGGGCGGCATCTCGGTCGGACTGGGCATCGAGCTGCCCTTCGAACAGGGCCTCAACCCGTATGTCGACATCGGGCTGAACTTCCGCTACTTCTTCGTCCGCAAGATGATGTTCGTCAAGTACGCGCAGGGCTTCGTGGTCCTGCCCGGCGGGCTGGGCACCCTGGACGAGCTCTTCGAGGCCCTCACCCTCGTCCAGACCCAGAAGGTCACCCGCTTCCCCATCGTCCTGTTCGGCACCGACTACTGGGGCGGCCTGGTCGACTGGCTGCGCAACACCCTGGTCGCCCAGGGCAAGGCGGCGGAGAAGGACCTGCACCTGTTCCACGTGACGGACGACGTGGACGAGGCGGTGGCGCTGGTCTCCAAGGAGGCGGGACGCTAGACCGCCCGACGCCCCGGGGCCGCACCCGCGCGGCCCCGGGAGGGGCCGGTCAGGCCAGGCCCCGGCGGGCGACCGCGGGCTCGCGCCACCCCGCGATCGCCGCCACCATGTCCAGCACCTGACGGGTCTCGGCGACCTCGTGCACCCGGTACACCTGGGCCCCGAGCCACGCCGACACCGCGGTCGTGGCCAGCGTGCCGATCACCCGCTCCTTCACCGGCTTGTCCAGGCTCTCCCCGACGAAGTCCTTGTTGGACAGCGACACCAGCACCGGCCACCCGGTCTCGACCATCTCCCCGAGCCGCCGCGTCGCCTCCAGGCTGTGCCGCGTGTTCTTCCCGAAGTCGTGCCCGGGATCGATCAGCACCGACTCCCGGGGCACCCCCAGCGCCACCGCCCGCTCGGCGAGCCCCAGGGTCACCCCCAGGATGTCCGCCATGACGTCGTCGTACGTCACCCGGTGCGGCCGCGTACGCGGCTCGGCGCCGCCCGCGTGCGTGCACACCAGCCCCGCCCCGTACCGCGCCGCGACCTCCGCCAGCCGCGGATCCACCCCGCCCCACGCGTCGTTCAGCAGGTCCGCGCCGGCCTCGCACACGGCCTCGCCGACCTCGTGCCGCCAGGTGTCCACGCTGATGACCACGTCCGGGAACCGGCGCCGCACCTCCGCCACGAACCCGACCGTGCGCCGCGCCTCCTCCTGCGCGGTCACCTCCTCGCCGGGACCCGCCTTGACCCCGCCGACGTCGATGATCGCGGCCCCCTCGGCCACCGCCTGCTCCACGCGCGCCAGGGCGGGTTCGTCGCGGAACGTGGCCCCCCGGTCGTAGAAGGAGTCCGGGGTCCGGTTCACGATCGCCATGACCACCGGCTCGCGCGGGTCGAACTCCCGCCTGCCCAGCCTGAGCATCCCCTGTGACCTCTCCTCGTTCGTGTCGTCGGACGGGCCCCAGGCCCGCACCGACCGCCTGTGACCCTAACTGTCAGACTCGCATGGCACGATCGGACCCTGACACATCCGTCGTCGGCGTACGCCACCCGTGCGCCGGCACACTCCGCGTGGGGACCCTCAGCGATGGTTATGTTCCTCTTCCTGGTCGTCGCCCTGGCCGTCGTGGCCGCCGCGGTGACCCTCGCCGTGGTCGGCGGCGGCGAGCGCGGCCCGCTGCCCGAGGCCGCGCCCGAACGCCTGCACGACCCGCTGCCCCCGTACCGCCCGCTCGCCCGCGAGGACGTCGACGCCCTGCGCTTCCCGCTCGCGCTCCGGGGCTACCGGATGACCGACGTCGACGACGCGCTGAACCGCCTCGCCGCCGAGCTGGCCGAGCGCGACGCCCGGATCGCCGACCTGGAGTCCGCCCTGGCCGGCGCGCAGGCCGCCGGCGTCCCGCTGGACGGGCCCGGCCAGGAAGAAGAGGGCCGGCGATGAGCGACGGCACCGCCCTGGCCGGCCAGGACGGCGCGCCGCGCTGCCCGTGGGCCCTGTCGACGCCGGACTACGTGACGTACCACGACGAGGAATGGGGCCGTCCGGTCCACGGCGACGACGCGCTGTTCGAACGGCTGTCCCTGGAGGCGTTCCAGTCCGGACTGTCCTGGATCACCATCCTGCGCCGCCGCCCCGGCTTCCGCGCCGCCTTCGCCGGCTTCCAGATCGCCACGGTGGCCACCTTCACCGACGAGGACCGCGAGCGGCTCCTCACCGACGTGCGCATCATCCGCAACCGCGCCAAGATCGACGCCACCCTCGCCAACGCCCGCGCGCTGGCCGGCTGGGCGCCGGGCGAGCTGGACGCGCTGATCTGGTCGCACGCCCCGGACGCGGCCACCCGCGCGGTCCCGAAGACGCTCGCCGACGTCCCCGCGGTCACGCCGGAGTCGACGGCCTTGTCCAAGGCCCTGAAGAAGCGGGGCCTGCGCTTCGTGGGGCCGACGACGGCGTACGCGCTGATGCAGGCGTGCGGCCTGGTCGACGACCATCTCGCGGACTGCGTGGCACGCCGCGTCGGCTGAACGGGCGCACGGGCGCACGGGCGGTCAGCGGCCCAGGTACGTGGGCTTCTCCTTGTTCACGAACGCCCGCACCGCGATCCCGTGGTCCTGCGACGCCCCCGCCCGCGCCTGGAGCTCGTCCTCCTTCTCCAGCGTCTCGGCCAGGGAGTGGCCGAGCCCGTACGCCACCGCCTCCTTGATCGCGGCGTACGCCACCGTCGGCCCCTCGGCCAGCGCGCGGGCCACCTGCTCGGCCTCCGCCCGCAGCCGCGCCGCCGGCACCACCCGGTTGGCGATGCCCAGCTCGTACGCCTCCTGGGCCGTGACGCTGCGCGGGAAGAGCAGCAGGTCGGTGGCGCGCCCGGGCCCGACCACCCGCGGCAGGGTCCAGGAGACGCCGGAGTCGGCGGTCAGCGCGACCCCCGCGAACGACGTGTTGAAGGCGGCGGTGTCCGCCACGACCCGGTGGTCGGCGGCCAGCGCGAAGCCGAGGCCGGCCCCGGCGGCGACCCCGTTCACGCCCGCGACCACGGGCTTCGCCATGTCCGCCAGCGCCCGCACGATCGGGTTGTAGTGCTCGCGGACGGTGCTCATCGTCCGTCCCCCGCCCGTCTCGCGGTCGGCGGCCAGCAGCCCGATGTGCTCCTTGAGGTCCTGGCCCACGCAGAACGCCCGGTCACCGGCCGCGGTCAGCAGCACCGCCCGGACGGCGCCGTCGGCCGCCGCGGACCGGACCGCCTCCCGGAGAGCGACCTTGGCCTCGATGTTCAGCGCGTTCATCGCCTCGGGGCGGTTCAGCGTGATCGTCGCGAGCCCGTCGCGCACCTCGTAGAGCACGGTGTCGGCCATGGGGATCCTCTCCTGTTCGGCGGCTCGGGCGTACCGGCCGGTACGCCCCGTCCAGGACAGCATGACGGAGATCACGGACGACGGCCCCGGGCACCCGTGTGAGCTGCGTCGAACGATTCGGCCCGATTTCCGGTCGGCGGAAGTGAGTGCGGTCGCGCAGTATCGCAGTCACATCGCCGAATTGAGTGGTTTTGCTCGCGCGCGTTGCCCAAGCGATGCCGACCGATGTTGGTCATCGGGTCGTGAGATGCGGGATAATGGCCTGGAAGCAATGTGTTCGATGCCGGTGTCGCGTGTCTGGCTTCACGGACCGCGCGTGCCCTTCAGCGGGCCGTCGGCCTTGACGATGAGCTGGTTTTCAGGAAGGGGAACGAGCATGGCGGCCATGAAGCCGCGGACGGGTGACGGCCCGCTCGAGGTGACCAAGGAGGGGCGGGGCATCGTCATGCGCGTTCCGCTCGAAGGCGGCGGTCGGCTCGTCGTCGAGCTGACCCCGGACGAGGCCGACGCGCTCGGCGACGCCCTCAAGAAGGTCGTGGGCTGACCCGCAGGCGACCATACCCCGCCTTTCGGCCGCCCCGGCACCGTATCCGGTGCCGGGGCGTCCGTCTGCCGCCCCGGCACCGGCCGGGCTCACCGTTTGACCGCGCACAGCAGCCCGTCGCCCACCGGCAGCAGCGACGGCACCAGCTCCTGGCTCTCGCGCACCGCGCGCAGCAGCTCGCGCAGCCGCAGCACCTCCGTGGGCTGCGGCCCCGAGTCCACCGTGCGCCCGTTGGCGAAGACGCCCTCGAACGCCACCAGCCCGCCCGGACGCAGCAGGCGCAACGATTCAGCGAGGTAGTCCAGCACCTCCAGCCGGTCGCCGTCGCAGTAGACGAGGTCGTAGCCGGCGTCCGCGAGCCGGGGCAGCACCTCCAGGGCGCGGCCGGGGATGAACCGGGCCCGGTTGCTGGCGAACCCGGCCGCCCGGAAGGCCTGCCGGGCGAACTGCTGGTGCTCCGGCTCGGGGTCGACGGTGGTCAGCACGCCGTCCGCGCGCATCCCGTGCAGCAGGTGTATCCCGGAGACCCCGGTGCCGGTCCCGATCTCGGCCACCGCCTTGGCGTCCACGGACGCCGCCAGCAACCGCAGCGCCGCGCCCGTGCCGGGCGACACCGAGCGCAGCCCTGCCTCCCGGGCCCGGTCGCGGGCCCAGTGCAGCGCGTCGTCCTCGGCGACAAAGGCGTCGGCGAACGCCCAGCTCGTCAGCCGGTTGCCGGTAATGACCCTCTCCTGTCCCCGTGGTTGCCTGGGCGTGACTGTATCCGTTGGCGCCGGGAACCCGCAGATGGGACCGGGCGTTTAGAGGGACGGGAGACGACGGCGGGGGACACGGTTGAGTCACGACGACGAGCGGGACGACGAGCACGTGCTGACGCAGCCGTACGAGCCGTGTCAGCGCAGATCAAATTTTCGTAAAACCGCTTATGGGGAGCTAACGGGCGAGGTGGCTATGGTAGGGGCTCCACTGGACACCACCAGAGCTGACAGGGGAGGTGCGGCTGCGCCTGTGGACCGCACAGGAGTGCTGCGGCGCTTCCTCGGGTCGGCGGGCAGGCCGAAATCCGTGAACGACACCGCTGCTGACCACAGCCACGCCGCTGGCCACGACCGGACCGCGACCTTCTCCACCGACGCGGACGGGCAGGCGTGGACTCCGCCCACCTGGGAGGAGATCGTCAGCACCCACAGCGGCCGTGTCTACCGGCTGGCCTACCGCCTCACCGGCAACCAGCACGACGCCGAGGACCTCACCCAGGAGGTCTTCGTCCGTGTCTTCCGCTCCCTGGCGACGTACTCGCCGGGCACGTTCGAGGGCTGGCTGCACCGCATCACCACGAACCTCTTCCTGGACATGGTCCGCCGCAAGCAGCGCATCCGCTTCGACGCCCTCGGCGAGGACGCGGCCGAGCGGCTGCCCAGCCGCGAGCCGTCCCCGCAGCAGGTGTTCAACGACGCGCACTTCGACGCGGATGTCCAGCAGGCCCTCGACACCCTCGCGCCCGAGTTCCGCGCCGCGGTCGTCCTGTGCGACATCGAAGGACTGTCGTACGAGGAGATCGCCGCGACCCTCGGCGTCAAGCTCGGCACGGTCCGCTCCCGGATCCACCGCGGCCGCTCCCAGCTGCGCAAGGCCCTCGCGCACCGGTCGCCGGAGGCGCGCGCCGAGCGCCGCTCCTTCATGCCCCGTGTCCCCGCTCTGGGGGGAGGGGGCGCGTCCG
The DNA here is from genome assembly GCF_042430725.1 of Streptomyces cinereospinus. Taxonomy (NCBI): domain Bacteria; kingdom Bacillati; phylum Actinomycetota; class Actinomycetes; order Kitasatosporales; family Streptomycetaceae; genus Streptomyces; species Streptomyces cinereospinus. The sequence goes on from NZ_JBHMCY010000021.1 coordinate 43,225, forward strand.
CGTGAGTGGCACACGGCCGACGGCTGCCGAGGAGCACCTCGCGGAGCAGCATCTGGGAGACCGCGTCGCCGCCCTGGTGGACGGCGAGCTCGGTCATGACACGCGTGAGCGCGTGCTGGCACACGTGGCGACCTGCCCGAAGTGCAAGGCGGAGGTCGACGCGCAGCGGCGGCTGAAGAACGTGTTCGCGGAGGCCGCCCCGCCGCCGCCCTCCGAGAGCTTCCTGGCCCGCCTGCAGGGGCTGCCCGCGGGAGGCGACCTCGACGGGGGCGCGCCGCTCCGGGGAGGCTTCGGCGGACTGCCCGCGGGACGGCCCGGCGGCAGCGGCGCCTTCGGCGAGCGGCGCGGCGAGCGCTTCGACTTCGCGTACGTGCCCACCGGCGCGCACCCGGCCGTACTGCCCGCCGCCGCGCAGCGCGGCTTCCGCATCCACGACGTCGGCCGCAGCGAGGCCGAGCGGGCGGCGGCCTCGCGCGGGCGCCGGTTCGCCTTCGTGGCCGCCGGGGCGGTGTCCCTGGCCGCGATCGCCCTGGGCGGCGTCACCACGGGCGCCCCGGGCGACACCGACACCAGGGGCGGCGCGGGGAGCAACGTGACGCCGGCCCGGGCGGGGTCGGGGGCCGCGACGGTGCCCGAGAACCAGCGCCGCCGCGGCACCGGGTCCCCGCTCGCGCAGAGCCAGGCAGGGCGCACGCCGGGGGAGAGCCCGGTGGCCGCGACCGAGGCGTCCGCGCCGCTGCTGCCCGGGGTGACGGCCCAGCCGGTGCACGCGCTGACGGCTCCCGTGATGGCCGACGCGACCGCGGCGTCCCCGCTGATACGTCCGCTGGCGGCGGCTCCGCCGATCGCGCTCACCAGCTGGTCGACGGCACCGGAGGTGATGACGCCCGGCCTGCTCGCGGCGCCCGTCGCCGACGGGACCCCCGCGCCCTCCGCGTCCTCCTCCGGCACACCTCGCTGACCGGCCCCTGCGCCGGGGCGCGCGAACCTGGTTGAATCCACGGAGAGCCGCGCCCACGCCCCGGCGTCCGGCGCGGAATCGACGCACTGCGGCGACACCGACGACGTGCCGGGCCGCGGCCAGCTGGTGGGGAGAGCATGAACGAGGGCACCGTGCCGACGCCGGGCAAGGGGGAGGGCGACTTCGAGCTGAGGCGCCCGGAGGAGGCGCCGCCGGCCGCTGGAGCGCCGGGGAGCGGTGAGGGGCCGGAGGAGGTGTCGCGGGGCGAGGCGCTGCCCCCTGACGACGTGCCGCCCGCCGGGGGTGTGCCGCGGGGTGACATGACCGCGTCCGGCGGGCAGGCGGACGCGGTACCGGCCGCCCCGCCCGCCGTCGCGGAGGCCAAGCCCCTCCACGACCCCGACCCGTACAGCACCCCGCCCTACGGCCAGCCCGGCCCCTGGGCGCCCGCTCCGCCCGTCCAGCACCCGGCGGTGGCCGCGCCGGCGCACGGTACGGCGACGGCAGGGCCTGCTGCGGCACCGCCGTACGGGGTGCCCGCGCCGGCCGCGCCGGCACCCGCCGCGGGCGCCCCGGCGTCTCCCGTCGTTCCGGCCCCGACGTCGTCGGCCCATGCTCCGGCCACCGCGCCGGCGCCCCTGACGGCCGGCGCCCCGGCGCCCGCCCCCGTCCCTCCGGCATCCACGACGGCCTTCGCGGCGCCCGTCCCGACCCCTCCCGCTTCCGCGCCGTCGACGCCGGCCGCGGCTCCGGCCGCCTCCGCACCCACGACGGCCGTTCCGGCCCCGGGAGCACCCGCTCCGGCCGTTCCCGGACCGCCTCCGGTCGTCTCCGCCTCTACGCCGGCCGTCCCGGCCTCCGCAGTCCCCGCCCCGGCTGCTCCGGTCGTTCCCGGACCGGCTCCGGCCGCCCCCGCGCCCACGACCGCCGCTCCCGTCCCCGGGGCACCCGCGCCGACCGTTCCAGCCCCCACCCCAGCCACCTCCGCACCCACGACCACCCCCTCCGCCGCCGACGCCCCCGGGTCGCCCCTCCTCACCGCGGACGCGCCGCCCACGGACGACCCCTGGCGCCGCTACGACCCCTGGGCCGCCGCGGGTGCCGCTCCCGGTGCCGGGGCCGTGCCCGCCGCTCCGCTTCAGCAGACCGGCGCCGCGGTGCCCAGCGAGCAGCAGCGGCACCGGCGCGGGCTGAAGATCCTCGTCGTCGGTACCGTGCTCGTCGCCCTGGTGTCCGGCGGCGTCGGCGGTCTCGTCGGCGCCTACCTGGAGCGCAACGGCGGAGCCGGGCAGGTGGAGCTGGAGCAGGCCGGGCGGGAAGCGGCCGGGCGGGACGCCGGCAGCGTCGCCGGGATCGCGGCGCGGGCCCTGCCCAGCGTGGTCACCCTGCACGTCAGCGGCTCCGGCGAGGCGGGCACCGGCACCGGCTTCGTCCTCGACGCCCGGGGCCACATCCTCACCAACGACCACGTCGTGGAGCCCGCCGGCGACGACGGCGAGATAACGGTCACCTTCCACAGCGGGCAGACCGCACAGGCCGAGGTCGTCGGCCGGGACAGCGGCTACGACCTCGCCGTCGTCCGCGTCCGCGGCGTCCGCGGGCTCAAGCCGCTGCCCCTCGGCAACTCCGACAACGTCCAGGTCGGCGACCCGGTCGTCGCCATCGGCGCCCCCTTCGACCTGGCCGGAACGGTCACCTCCGGCATCATCAGCGCCAAGGAGCGCCCCATCACCGCGGGCGGCGAGAGCGGCGGTGCCGACGACGTCTCCTACGTCGACGCCCTGCAGACCGACGCCCCCATCAACCCGGGCAACTCCGGCGGCCCCCTGCTGGACGCCCGGGCCCGCGTGATCGGCATCAACTCCGCCATCCGCTCCGCCGGCGGCGACGGCGCCGAGCCGGACGGCGGCCAGGCCGGCTCCATCGGCCTCGGCTTCGCCATCCCGATCAACCAGGGCAAGCGCGTCGCCGAGGAACTGATCAACACCGGCAGGGCGACCCACCCGGTCATCGGCATCACCCTCGACATGGACTACACCGGCGACGGCGCCCGGGTCGGCACCGAGGGCGGCGACGGCGGCGCCCCGGTCACCCCGGGCGGGCCGGGCGACCGGGCCGGGATCGAGCCCGGCGACGTCATCACCGAGGTCGACGGCCAGCGCGTCCACTCCGGTGAGGAGCTGATCGTCAAGACCCGCGCCCACCGCCCCGGCGACCGGCTGGAGCTGACCCTGCGGCGGGACGGCGAGGTGCGGACGATCTCGCTGGTGCTCGGCTCCTCGGACGGCGATTGAGTGAACGGTCGACGACCGGGCGAACGCACACAAACCTCGCAGACGGGACCGCGAACCGCCGCCCACACGGCGAACAACCGGGAAAACGCTCACTTACCCGCCCGTGCGGGGCACGGGACGGTACCGGTCGGACAGGATCGACCGGTACCGTGGATCCGGCCCGGGACATCGCAAGGAGCTTTCAGGTGTTCAATGACATAGGACCGCTGGAGCTGGTGACGCTCGTCGTCCTCGCCGTGCTCGTGTTCGGTCCGGACAAGCTCCCGAAGGTCATCCAGGACGTGATGCGCACGGTCCGGAAGATCCGTGAGTTCTCGGAGAGCGCCAAGCAGGACATCCGGCAGGAGCTGGGCCCGGAGTTCAAGGACTTCGAGTTCGAGGACCTCAACCCCAAGACGTTCATCCGCAAGCAGCTGGACAACGACGACCTGGGGCTGACGGAGATCCGTAACGGCTTCGACCTGAAGAAGGAGATGGCCGAGGTCACGGACGCGGTCCACGGCCGCGACGCCGAGCCGTCCGCCGCCTCCGGAACCCCGGGTGCCCGTGTCGACATGACGAAGAAGCCCGACGACCGCCCGCCCTTCGACGCGGACGCCACCTGACACCGGCGGGCCACCCGCGCCTCCCGCCCGTCACCCCGCCTCCCCCGCGCCTGCCGTCCCGCCTGTCACCTCGCCGGTTCCCGGCGTCCGGCACCGCCGTCCCCGACGCCCCCACGGCTGGAACACGACGCCCGGGCGACCCACGCGCCGGGCGCGTTCCCGGCTGCCCGCAGTGGTGTGGATATGCTGCCGAGTTGTTGTGCGGACCGGACGAGTTGCGCCCGAAGGGGGGCGGGCCGTCCGGTCCGACGAGAGCGAGGAGGCGTCCGGGCATGGAGACGACGAGTCGGGCAGTCGCGCAGGCGCCGGCCGCGGAGGGCGGGCAGCAGGTCCCCTCCGCCCGGCGTACGGTCGACGGCTACCTGCGTGCGCCTTTCCCGTGGTACGGCCTTGACGAGGCGTTCACGGGCCCGCGCTGGCTGATGCAGGTGGGTGTGACGGCCGACGGAGCGGTGGAGCACGGTTCGATCGGGCACGGTGACGAGCCGACGGTGCGCGCCGAGGGGGTCGCCGAGGAACGGGAGCGGTTCGCGGTCGTGGTGACGGTCGCCGCGCACCCGGTACGGCGCAGCGCCGACGGCACGGGGCTGCTGGAAGCGACGTCGGTCTCCTCCGCGGCCTGGCTCGCGGGCGTGGGGCTGCTGTCCTTCACCTGGCCCGGGCAGATGGACCACAGTCTGCGGGACCACTGGCTGGAGCAGCAGACGGAGACCGCGTGGGCGCTGGCGGACGACCTCGCCGGGGAGGAGTGGTCGACGCTGTCGCTGCCCGTCGACGGGGTGCCGACGTCCTTCCACTACCGCGAGTCCGAGTTCGGCTGGGTGCTGGCGGGCTCGACGCAGGAAGGGGTCCACGTGGGGGCGTACGGCCGGGGCATGAGCGCGTACGGGCTCGGCTTCGCGATGATCAAGGACATCACCGACTACGCGTGAGGCCGGGGCGCCGCCGGGACGGGGCGCCCTCCCCTTCGCCGAGCCGAGCGGGCCGCGCCCTCGCGAGGCCGCGGCCCCGGGCCCGCAGCCGCGCGGGCCGGTCCCCTGAGCCGGGCCCGCAGCCGCGCGGGCCGGCTCCTGAATCGGGCCGGCAGCCGCGCGGGCGGGCCCTGCGCCGGGCCGCGCGAGGCCCCTCAGAACTTGTTGCGCGGCGTGATGCCCAGCGACAGCCCCGACAGGCCCCGCTGGCGGCCGCCCAGCTTGCCCGCGATCGAGCGCAGCGCCGCGCCCGCCGGGGAGTCCGGGTCGGTCAGCACCACCGGCTTGCCCTCGTCGCCGCCCTCGCGGAGGCGCACGTCGATGGGGATGCTGCCGAGGACCGGGACGTTCGTGCCGGTCGTGCGGGTCAGGCCGTCGGCGACCAGCTGGCCGCCGCCCGTGCCGAAGACGTCGACCATCTCGCCGCAGTGCGGACAGGGCAGCCCGGACATGTTCTCGACCACGCCGACGATCTTCTGGTGGGTCTGCACGGCGATGGAGCCCGCGCGCTCGGCCACCTCGGCCGCCGCCTGCTGCGGGGTCGTCACGACCAGGATCTCGGCGTTGGGGACCAGCTGGGCCACGGAGATGGCGATGTCCCCGGTGCCCGGGGGCAGGTCCAGCAGCAGGACGTCCAGGTCGCCCCAGTACACGTCCGCCAGGAACTGCTGGAGCGCGCGGTGCAGCATCGGGCCGCGCCACACGACGGGCGCGTTGCCCGGCGTGAACATGCCGATGGAGATGACCTTCACACCGTTCGCGGACGGCGGCATGATCATGTTCTCGACCTGGGTCGGCCGGCCGTCGGCGCCCAGCATGCGCGGCACGGAGTGACCGTAGATGTCGGCGTCGACGACCCCGACCTTCAGGCCGTCGGCCGCCATCGCCGACGCCAGATTGACCGTGACCGACGACTTGCCGACGCCGCCCTTGCCGGAGGCGACCGCGTACACGCGGGTCAGCGAGCCCGGCTTGGCGAAGGGGACCTCGCGCTCGGCCTGGCCGCCGCGCAGGGCGTTCGCCAGCTCCTTGCGCTGCTCGTCGCTCATCACGTCGAGCGTGACGTCGACACGGGTGACACCGTCGACCCGGGAGACCGCCTCGGTCACGCGCCGCGTGATCGTCTCGCGCATCGGGCAGCCCGAGACCGTCAGGTACACGGTGACCGCGACCGCACCGTCCGCGCCGATCTCCACCGACTTGACCATCCCCAGCTCGGTGATGGGCCGGTTGATCTCGGGATCGTTCACCGTCGCCAGTGCCTCGCGCACCGCGTCTTCCGTAGCCATAAGGACGATGGTACGGCGCCGCCGGTGCCCCTCGGTAAGCCCGTCAGCGGTCGTCTACGTCACGCACCCCTGACCGTTCTGCCGGGAATACGCGGTGACCGTCCGGGTGTCCGTCCTGGAGTTCCTTGACCATGTCCTGCAATTCGGAGCGGATCCAGTCCCGGGTCGCCACCTCGCCGAGCCCGATGCGCAGCGCGGCGATCTCCCGGGTCAGGTACTCGGTGTCCGCGATCGACCGCTCGTTCTGCCTGCGGTCCTGTTCGAGGTTGACCCGGTCGCGGTCGTCCTGCCGGTTCTGGGCGAGCAGGATCAGCGGGGCGGCGTAGGAGGCCTGCAACGAGAGCATGAAGGTCAGGAAGATGAACGGGTACTCGTCGAAGCGCAGGCCCGCGGGCGCCGACAGGTTCCACAGCACCCACGCCACGATGACGACCGTCATCCAGACCAGGAACCGCCCGGTGCCGATGAAGCGGGCGACGCGCTCCGACAGCTTCCCGAACGCCTCCGGGTCCCACTCGGGCAGCAGCCGGGGCCGGCGGGGACGCGGCTGGTCGAGCCGGGCGCGCGGGCGTGTGGCCGCGGTGGCCCCGGCGGGCACGCGCTCCCGCCCGGTCTCGCGCCACGCCTCGCGCCGCACCACCTCACGCTCCGGAGCCATGGGCGGTCACCCCCTCGCCCTGGTCGAGCTCGAACTCGTCGGACTCCCGCCAGTCCTCGGGCAGCATGTGGTCCAGCACGTCGTCCACGGTCACCGCGCCCAGCAGCGACCCGGACTCGTCGACGACGGGCGCCGAGACCATGTCGTACGTCGCGAAGAACCCGGCGACCAGGGGCAGCGCCGCGTCCGGGGCGAGGGGCTGCAGATCATCGTCGAGGATCGAGCTGACCAGGGAGTACGGCGGGTCGCGCAGCAGCCGCTGGAAGTGGACGGTGCCCAGGTACTTGCCGGTCGGCGTCTCGTCGGGCGGGCGGCAGACGTAGATCTGGGCGGCCAGGGCGGGGGAGAGGTCGGGGTTGCGGACCCGGGCGAGGGCGTCGGCGACGGTGGCGTCGGGCCGCAGCACGATCGGCTCGGTGGTCATCAGCCCGCCGGCGGTGTGCTCCTCGTAGGCCATCAGGCGCCGCATGTCGGCCGCGTCGGCGGGCTGCATCAGGCTCAGCAGCCGCTCCTTCTCCTCCTCCGGCAGCTCGGCCAGCAGGTCGGCCGCGTCGTCCGGGTCCATCGCCTCCAGGACGTCCGCGGCCCGCTCCTCCTTCAGCTTGCCGAGGATCTCGATCTGGTCGTCCTCGGGAAGCTGTTCGAGTACGTCGGCCAGGCGGTCGTCGTCGAGGGCGGCGGCGACCTCGGCGCGCCGCTTCGCCGACAGGTGGTGCAGGACGTTGGCGAGGTCGGCGGGGCGCAGCTGCTCGAAGGTGGCGAGCAGGCTCTCGGCGCCCTGCCCGTGCTCCTCCAGCGAGAAACCGGTGACGCCGGACCACTCGACGGTCAGCGCCTCGTCCTTGGCCCGCCGGAAGGCGCCGCCCTTCCTGCCCTTGCGGACGAACACACGGTCGATCTCCCAGTCGCGGCGGGCCGGCAACTGCTGCACCGACAGGTCCAGCACGGTGACCTGCTCGCCGGTCTCGGCGAGGGTGACGCGCCTGTCGAGCAGCTCGCCGAAGACCAGCCGCTCGGTGGGGCGCTGTTCGAACCGGCGGACGTTGAGCACGCCGGTGGTGATGACCTGTCCGGACTCGATGCCGGTGACCCGGGTCATGGGCAGGAAGATGCGGCGGCGGGTGGCGAGTTCGACCACCAGCCCGAGCAGTCGCGGCGGCTTGCCGCCGACCCGCAGCATGGCGACCAGATCGCGCACGCGGCCCACCTGGTCGCCGTTCGGGTCGAAGACGGCGGTGCCGGAGAGGTGCGAGACGAAGATCCGGGGGGCGCCCGCGGCCATGGCCGCGCCTCCTTTGCCTGGCGTGCGGTGCGTTTGCTCCGCTTGTGCTGAACTGCTCGCTCGGATGGCCTTCAGGCTAGCCCGTCCCGATCGGATCCGCCCTGGTGAGCGTCCGGACGGACTGGCTCCGCCGCCCGCCCGGCACCCCGGTACGCTGCGTTACGCCGCTCAGGACCGACGTCAGAAAGGCAGCACCATCTGTGACTGCGATGCGCCAGGGCCGTACGCGCCGGAACGCACTGGTGAGCGCGATGTGCGCACTGGTCGTGACGGGGACGGGACTGACCGGGTGTGGCAGCGAGGACCCGGACGCGGGCACGAACGGCGTCGGGAAACTGCCCGCCGACAAGATCCAGGCGACGACGCGTGCGGCGGCCGAGGCCGCGCCGGCGGTGCGGCTGTCGGGGACGGTGGTCGTGGGCCGGAGCACCTACCGGCTGGACATGCGCCTGAAGTCGGACGGCGGCACCGGGTCCGTCACCGCCGGGGACGCGACCTTCCAGCTGCTGCGCGTCGGTGAGGAGCTGTTCCTCATGGCCGACGCGGAGTTCTGGAGCAACGGCGAGGGCGACACCTCCGACGCCTCCGACACCACCGCCGCGGCCGACAAGCTCGACGGCAAGTTCGTGAAGGTGCCGGAGGGCGACCCGTCCTACAAGCGGTTCAGCGGATTCACCGACAAGAGTGTCCTGCTGGACAGCCTGCTGACGCTGCACGGCACCCTGGCGACCGACGGCCGCCACCAGCAGTTCGGCGTGCGCACCATCCGTATCAGCGGAGACCAGGGCTCCGGCGGCACCCTGGACGTCTCCCTGGAGGGCCGGGCGTACCCCCTGCGCCTGGTCCGCGCGGGCGGCGCGGGCACCCTGACGTTCTCGGACTGGGGCAAGGACTTCGCCCTGGAGCAGCCCGCCGAGGACGAGACGGTGGACTACGGCCAGCAGCTGCCGACGTCGTAGCCCGGGTCCGTGCCGACGCCGCTCGCGGACGCCGCAGCCCTATCCGCGCCGCCGCCGCTTGCGGAAGAGCAGCCGCGGCAGCCCCGCCGGGATCGGCTCCCGTGTCGTCGCGGGCGTCGGCAGCGGTGCCTCGGCCAGCGAGCCGTCCGGCAGCGGCGAGAGCGGGCCGGCCGGCTCCAGCCGCAGCACCCGGCACTCGCGGGCCCACCGCTCGGGCATCGCCTCGCCGTCGGGGGCGTTGAGCCGCTTGCCCTTCAGCTCGGCGACGGCCGCCGCCCACCGCTCGGAGCCGGACGGCAGCTCCACCACCCGCGCCGTCCAGGCGACCAGCCGGCCGCCCTTGTCCTTGCTGCGGACGGTCACCTCGGCCGCGCCGCCGTCGGCCAGCCGCGGCAGCGGCTGCTCGCCCGGGCCGTCGCCGACCACGCAGGCGGCACCCTCGTGCCACACGTGCCACAGTGCCCGCGCGGCCGGCGCACCGGCGCCCCGCACCCAGATGAGGCCGGACTTCTTGGTGGCCTCCTCGACGAGGGCCTGGTCGAGCAGCTCGCTAGTCATGGCAGCAGGGTAGCGAGGCCGCTCAGAGCCAGCCGTTGCGCTTGAGCGTGCGGTGGATGCCGAGGCAGATCACCGCCGTGATGCCGAGCACCACCGGGTAGCCGAACTTCCAGCGCAGCTCGGGCATGTAGTCGAAGTTCATCCCGTACACGCCGCACACCATCGTGGGTACCGCGATGATGGCGGCCCAGGAGGTGATCTTGCGCATGTCCTCGTTCTGCGCGACGGACGCCTGCGCGAGGTTGGCCTGGAGGATGGAGTTGAGCAGCTCGTCGAAGCCGGTGACCTGCTCCTGCACCCGGGCGAGGTGGTCGGCGACGTCCCGGAAGTACTTCTGGATGTCGGGGTCGATCAGCCGCATCGGCCGCTCACTGAGCAGCTGCAGCGGCCGCATCAGCGGCTGCACCGCCCGCCGGAACTCCATCACCTCACGCTTGAGCTGGTAGATCTGCCCGGCGTCGGTGCCCCGCGGGGTGCCCTTGCGGCCCGGCGAGAAGACCTCGGTCTCCACCTCGTCGATGTCGTCCTGGACCGCGTCGGCGACCGCGATGTACCCGTCGACCACGTGGTCGGCGATGGCGTGCAGCACCGCCGAGGGGCCCTTGGCGAGCAGCTCGGGGTCGTCCTGCAACCGGTGCCGCAGCGCGCGCAGCGAGCCCTGCCCGCCGTGCCGGACGGTGATGAAGAAGTCCCGCCCGGTGAAGCACATCACCTCGCCGGTCTCGACGATCTGGCTGTTGGCGGTGAGTTCGTCGTGCTCGACGTAGTGGATGGTCTTGAAGACGGTGAACAGGGAGTCGTCGTAGCGCTCCAGCTTCGGCCGCTGGTGCGCCTGCACGGCGTCCTCGACCGCCAGCGGGTGCAGCCCGAACTCTCCGGCGATCCCCGCGAATTCGGCCTCGGTGGGCTCGTGCAGCCCGATCCACACGAAGCCCCCGTCGCGCCGCACCCGGCGCATCGCCTCGTGCGGGGTGAGCGGCCCCGGCGTCTCGACGCGGGCGCCGTCGCGGTAGACGGCGCAGTCGACGACGGCGGTGGTGGTCTTGGGGTCGCGCGTGGTGTCGTACGCCCCGGTGTCCTTGCGCAGCGCGGCGGGACGCGAGGGGCGGACCGCGGCACGGAGGTCACGGATCATCGACATGGCAGGCTCCTTCGCAACGAGCAGCGAGAGGCCGCGGACTCCGGGTGGAACTGCCCGGAATGGGGACGTCCTACGAGCGTCTTCCCGCCCTACGGGCACGGAAGCATGTTTGGCACGTCCACAAAGCGGGGAGCACCGCACCGTCGCGGTGGCGAACTTCGCTGCTGATTCAGCTGCTGATGCAGGTCATACAGATCAAGCAGAGGCAAAACGAAACGAAGTGCTCTTCCGCGGCGACACACGACGGACGCGCATGCGAGAGGTGGCGGCAGGCCAGAGCCAGAGCAACGTCAGCGGCCGGAAGAGCGGGTGGTACTGCACGGTCGACTTCGGTCCATTGCAGCCCCACCTCCTCCGGCCGGTCCCTCGTAAGGGAGTGTCGTCGGCGTCGGGACCTGATCGCGACGCTACTGCGTGCTGCCCCGAACCACCGGCCAAGAGTATCAGCCGACCGATGTGTCAAGGCGCTGCTTTGCCCGGTCCTGACGAGTCCTATGCTCACCGCATGGCTGATGTTCTCCCACTGGTCGAGGCCAGGTTGCGCTCCGCGCTCGGCGAACCGGACGCGCGCGCCGCGGTCACCTTCCTCGGTACCGACCGGGTCGAGGTGCTGCGTTTCCGGGAGGGGGACGTCGTCCGCTACGCCACCCTCGGCATGTCCGCCCAGCCCATGACGGACCCCACCGCGGTCCTCGCCGACCCGGTCCAGGGCCCGCGCGCCGAACTGGTGCTCTCCGTGCGGTCCGGTCGCGCCGACACCGACAAGGCGCTCCGCCCGCTCGCCGTCCTCGCCGCGTCCCCGCAGGTCGAGGGCGTCGTCGTGGCCCCCGGCGCCTCGCTGGACGTCGGCGAACCGCTGTGGCCGGGCGCCCCCTTCACCTCGGTCCTGGTCGCCGAGCCGGGCGGCCTGGTGCAGGACCTGGAACTGGACCCGCCCCTCGATCCGGTCCGCTTCCTGCCGCTGCTGCCCATGACCCCGAACGAGGCCGCCTGGAAGCGCGTCCACGGCGCCCAGGCCCTCCAGGAGCGCTGGCTCACGCACGGCACCGACCTGCGCGATCCGGTCCGCGCGTCGGTGCCGCTGGACTGAGCGAGGGCGTGACCAAGGTCACCAAAGTCTCCTCTCGCACCGGTCAGTTGGCGAAGACCCCCACACCGTCCTCGGTGGCGTGCCGCACCTCCAGTTCCTCGGCCCGCGCGGTCAGCGCCCCGCGCCGGACGGTGACCACGGCCGCGCCCGGCACCGCCGTGACCGCCGCCGCCACGAACGGGACGTGCGCGTCGGTCCACTCCTCGACCTTGGGCGCGAAGCAGGGCGCGGCCGCCGCGGTGAACCACCGCACGAAGGCGCGGCCCGTTCTCGCCACCGGCCGAGGCGGGTCCGGCGCCCCGAGCGCCGGCTCGGTGTGGACGGTGCTGGTCACGCCGATGAAGGCACCGGAGAGAACCGTGCGGACGGCGGCCGCGGTGTGGTCGCCGCAGCCGAGAACGGCGCGTTGCCCGGTCCCGGCCGGTCCCGGAACCCGACGAGCCCGCCGACCGGGCCGGAGGTGCCGGACACGAGGTGCAGAGCAGCGAGACCTGGCGGCGGTGGCGTCCAGGCCCTGGGCCATGGACGGCAGGATCGGGCCGGCGCCGGCCCGCTGCCCGAGAAGGCGACTACGGAGGCGCCGGCGGTGGTCCAGGCCGCCCTGGGCTGCCGGAGGACTCCCGTGCCGGCGTGCATGCCCGGGACTCGCTCGCCGGCGGCGCCCATGAATGAGTGGCGTACGCACCTGATAAAAGGGCGTCGCTGATCAATGTAGAGTGCATCTACCTGTCCGGGGTGGCGTCCCGGCGGGGGTTCACTCCGGCGTTCGCCCCGGAGTTCCCCCCGGACGGGTGATCGTCCTTGACGTGGCGCAGCAGGGGTAGGAGCGTGGGGCCCTATGAGGGGCGAACCCAGTTGCCCGAAGTGCGGTGGCCGGGTCAGGGCTCCCGGACTCTTCGCCGATGCCTGGCAGTGCGACGTGCACGGCACCGTCCATCCGCTGCAGCCTGTGATCCCGCCCAGCGTCGAGGCCCTCAGTGTCGTGGTGGCCCGCACGCAGGTACCGGTGTGGATGCCGTGGCCCCTGCCGGTCGGCTGGCTGTTCACGGGCGTGGCCTGCGCCGGTGACGACCGCAGCGGCGGCCGGGCCACCGCGGTGGCCTGCTCGGGGCCCGGTCCGCTCGGCGGCATGGGGGAACTGATCCTGGTCGCCGAGGAACTCGGCGTCGGTCTCGGCGCGCGCTACGCCGGCATCGCCGGGCCGGACCCGGGCCCGTACATGAACGTCGAGAAGCCGCCGGAGGTCAAGGTCCTGGCCGCGGGGCGGCCCACGCCGCTGTGGCACGTCTCCGGGTCGCCGCACGACCGGGCGGTGTTCGCGGGTGAGGCCATGGGGCTGTGGCTGTGGGCCGTGGTGTGGCCCGAGCAGTCGGGGCTGCTGATGTACGACGAGCTGGTACTGACGGATGTGCGGGAGGCGGGTGCGGAGGTGGAGCTGGTGCCGTGCGGCGCGCTGTCGCCGCGCCTGCTCGAACCGTGAGGCGGGCCGGGGTGGGCGCGGTGCGCGAGGCGGGGCTGGGCGAGTCCGGCCTGTAGGGGCGGGTGGTGCGTGCGGTGTGCAGGCGGCGAACACGGTGTGTAGGGGGTGCAGCCGCCTTGTGGGTGTGACAGGGGCACGGTTCCACCGGCTATCCTTGGGTGTCCCTTCCGTTCCGGCAGCGCTTGGAGCCCGCGTCGTGCGCATCGACCTGCACACCCACTCCACCGCGTCCGACGGAACGGACACGCCCGCCGAGCTGGTGCGCAACGCCGCCGCCGCCGGTCTGGACGTCGTCGGGCTCACCGATCACGACACGACCCGGGGGTACGCCGAGGCGATCGCGGCACTGCCCGAGGGGCTCACGCTGGTCACCGGGGCGGAGCTGTCCTGCCGGCTCGACGGAAGCAGCATGCACATGCTGGCGTACCTCTTCGACGCGGAGGAGCCCGCGCTGCTCGCCGAGCGGGAACTGGTGCGCGACGACCGGGTGCCGCGGGCCAGGGGCATGATCGCCAAGCTGAACGAGCTGGGCGTACCGGTCACCTGGGAGCAGGTCGCCCGGATCGCCGGCGACGGGTCCGTGGGGCGGCCGCACGTCGCGTCCGCGCTGGTCGAACTGGGTGTCGTGGCGAGCGTCGGCGACGCCTTCACGCCGGACTGGCTGGCCGACGGCGGGCGGGCCTACGTGGAGAAGCACGAGACCGATCCGTTCGAGGCGATCCGGCTGATCAAGGGCGCGGGCGGAGTCGCCGTGTTCGCGCACCCGGGGGCCGTCAAGCGGGGGCGTACGGTGTCGGAGTCGGCGATCGCCGAGCTGGCCGCCGCCGGGCTCGACGGCATCGAGGTCGACCACATGGACCACGACCCGGACACCCGGGCGCGGCTGCGCGGGCTGGCCAAGGAGCTCGGGCTGCTGGTCACCGGGTCCAGCGACTACCACGGCACCCGCAAGACGGTGGCGCTCGGCGAGTACGCGACCGACCCCGAGGTGTACGGGGAGATCACCCGGCGGGCGACGGGCGCGTTCCCGGTGCCGGGGACCGGCGGAGCCTGAGGCACACGCTCCTCGCGCCCCCTTTCACGGTCCGACGCCTCGCCGTTCCACGCATCGGCCGCTCCAGGTTTCGGCTGTTCATGTCTCGGCCGTTCCACGCTTCGGCTGTCCGTGTCTCGGCCGTTCATGCTTCGGCCGTTCGCGTCTCGGCCGGTTCCCCGCCTGACCGTCCCCGCTTCGTCTCAACGCAAGGCCTGTAGCTCCGTCATGTTCGACCTCGCCGTCTTCGGCTCCCTCTTCCTCACCCTCTTCGTCATCATGGATCCCCCCGGGATCACCCCGATCTTCCTCGCCCTGACCTCGGGGCGGCCCGTCAAGGTGCGGCGGCGGATGGCCTTCCAGGCCGTCTGCGTCGCCGGTGGCGTGATCACCGTGTTCGGCGTGCTGGGGCACCGGATCCTCGACTACCTGCATGTCTCCGTGCCGGCGCTGATGATCGCCGGAGGGCTGCTGCTCCTGCTCATCGCGCTCGACCTGCTGACCGGCAAGACCGACGAGCCCAAGCAGACCAAGGACGTCAACGTCGCCCTCGTGCCGCTCGGCATGCCGCTGCTGGCCGGGCCGGGCGCGATCGTGTCGGTGATCCTCGCCGTGCAGCAGGCGGACAGCGTCGGACTGCAACTGTCGGTGTGGGCCGCGATCCTCGCCATCCACGTGGTGCTCTGGCTGGTGATGCGGTACTCGCTGCTGATCATCCGGCTCATCAAGGACGGTGGCGTGGTGCTGGTGACCCGGCTCGCGGGCATGATGCTGTCCGCGATCGCCGTGCAGCAGATCATCAACGGCGTCACGCAGGTGATCCAGGGCGGCTGACGCGTCCGCTCCGCCCCGTCCGCCCGGGCGCGGACGGGCAGCGACAGGGCCCCGTACGGCGTGTCCGTACGGGGCCCTGGAGCTGTGGCGGGTGATCCGCGTTACGAGGCCGGGGTCCCGGCCGGGCGGATCCACAGGCGCTGCCCTATGGCGGCGGCCTGCTGCACGATCCGGTTGACGGAGGCGGCGTCCACGACGGTCGTGTCCACGGGCGTGCCGTCCACGTCGTCGAGTCGCATGATCTCGAAGCGCATGGCCTCTCCCTTCGTCTGGTCATCCTCCTGAGGAGAACTACTGGGGATGGCCCGGAAGACCAGTGCCTCCGGTTCCATACGTATGGAACGGCCTGCTTGTTACAAACATTCCCTACGCTAAATAAATTTTTCGAACGGCTAATTACCGACCGGTATGCGTCTCACTTGAGACTAACCGGGACCGGTTGTGTTCGCAGCGTGACCGACGGGACAATGGAGCTGATGAACGACGACCTGACGGCCCTGTCCGCCCGTATCGACCGCACGAACGAGCTGCTGCACCGCATGCTCGCCGAGGTGGCGAAGACGCCTTCGACCCACGCCATCTTCGTCGACGCGGGGTACCTCTACGCGGCCGCGGGCCGGCTGGTCGCCGGGACCGAGGACCGGCGCGCCTTCGACCTGGACGCCGAGGGCCTGATCGAGGCGCTCATCGACAAGGCCCGCCAGATCTTCGCCGACAGCCGGTTGTTGCGCGTCTACTGGTACGACGGCGCCCGGCGCCGGATCCACACCACCGAACAGCAGTGCATCGCCGAACTGCCCGACGTCAAGGTCCGCCTGGGCAACCTCAACGCCAACAACCAGCAGAAGGGCGTCGACTCACTGATCCGCACCGACCTGGAGTCCCTCGCCCGGCACCGCGCCATCTCCGACGCGGCCCTGCTCGGCGGCGACGAGGACCTGGTCTCGGCGGTCGAGGCGGCGCAGGGGTACGGGGCGCGGGTGCACCTGTGGGGCATCGAGGCACCCGAGGGCCGCAACCAGGCCGAGCCGCTGCTCTGGGAGGTCGACAGCCAGCGCACCCTCGACCTCGACTTCTTCAAGCCGTACGTCGCCCGGCGCACGGCCGCCACCTTCGAGCCCGTCGCCGCGGCCGCCCGGCCCGCCCGTGAGACCGTCCGCTTCGTCGGCGCGCAGATCGCGGCGAAGTGGCTGGCGGCGCGGGGGCGGGAGTCGCTGGTGGAACTGCTGCCCGGGCACCCGTATCTGCCCGGGTCGGTGGACCAGGATCTGCTGGTGGAGGCCGAGGGGCTGTTGCAGTACTCGCTGCGCGGCCAGGCGGACCTGCGACGGGCACTGCGGGACGGGTTCTGGGAGCACCTGCAGACGCAGTACTGATCCCTCGGGGCCAGGTCTTGCCTCGCGTACCTAAGCCTCCGGGACCGTGTCCCAGAAGTCGGCGATCGCGCGAGCCGTCGGCAGGGGCTGGTCCGCGTTCGGCGAGTGCTCGGCGTCCTCGATGACCGTGCGGCGCGCGTGCAGGCGCACGGCCATGTCGTCCAGCAGCGGCAGCGGCCAGGTGTCGTCCCGCACGCCGGACAGCACGTGGAACGGCAGCGGCAGTTCGGCGAGTTCGGCGACGCGGTCCGGCTCGGTGGACAACTGGCGGCCGGTCGCGATGAGTTGGGCGGGCTTGTTGCCGAGCCAGCGGCGGCGCATGAGGTCGGGGCCGCCGATGCCCCGGGCCGGGCCGCCGACCTCCTCCGGGGCGCCCATCGACTGGATCACTTCCCACACCTCGGCCATGGTCAGCACCGCCAGCGCGTCCCGCAGCAGCTTCACGCGCTGCTGCTGGGAGACCGAGATCTGCGCCGGGCCGGACGACATGAGGGTGAACGAGACGAAGGGGGAGTGGTCCAGCAGGACCGCGGCCCGGGAGATCTGGCCGCCCAGCGAGTGCCCGAGCAGATGCAGGCCGGCGCCCAGGGCCTCGGCCTGCGCGAGCACGTCCCGCGCCAACTCCGGCTGGGCGTAAGCCGTCTCGTCGTCCGCCGGGCCGTCCGACTCGAACTGCCCGCGCCCGTCCACGGCCACCGTCCGGTAGCCGCGCGCCGCGAGCGGGCCCTGCATCAGGCGGAAGTCCTCCTTGCTGCCCGTGAAACCGGGGACCAGCAGGGCCGTACCGCGCGGCTCGACACCGGGGCTGACCGGCACGTCCACGACCGCGAAGTCACCGCGTGCGGTGCGCAGGGGGTAGGCGCGGGCGTCGGGGGACGGGGTGCGGGCGGCGGGCTTGGTCACGGGGTGAGGGTAGCGGGTGGGGGCGTGCCCGGGGGTGCGGACGGTGGGGACGGGAAGGCCGGGGTGTGGCGGCGGGGCGGTGGGGGTGTGGTCCGGGGTGGTGCCGGCGGGGTGCGGTGCGTGCGTGGTCCGGGGCTCACCGCTGTCGGCCGCCGTCTTGGGGCAGACGCCGACGGCCCGGCCCCACGCGGGGCCGGGCCGTCGGGTGACGCTCGATCAGCTGTCCGCTGCCTCCGCGGCGACCGTGGCCTTGCGGGTGCGGCGGGTCTTCGGCTTCGGCTCCGGTTCCTGCGTGGCCTGCGCCGGGATCTCGGCGGTCACCTCCGGGGCGGGGGCGGTGGCCTTGCGGGTGCGGGTGCGCTTGGGCTGGGCCGCGGTGTCCTCGGCGGTGACCGCTTTGGGGGCGGTGGCTGCCGTCTTGCGGGTGCGGGTGCGCTTGGGCTGGGCCTCGGCGTCCTCGGCGGTCACCTCCGGGGCGGGGGCGGTGGCCTTGCGGGTGCGGGTCCGCTTGGGCTGGGCCGCGGTGCTCTCGGCGGTGTCGGCGGCGTCCTGCGGGGCGGCGGTCGCCTTGCGGGTGCGCTTCGGCTCGGCCTCCGTACCTTCGGCGGTGTCGGCGGCGGCCTCGGCGGCCGCTGCCGTCTTCCGGGTGCGCTTGGGCCGGGCCTCGGCGTCCTGCGGGGCGGCGGTCGCCTTGCGGGTGCGCTTCGGCTTGGCTTCCGTACCTTCGGCGGTGTCGGCGGCGGCCTCGGCGGCCGCTGCCGTCTTCCGGGTGCGCTTGGGCCGGGCATCGGCGTCCTGCGGGGCGGCGGTCGCCTTGCGGGTGCGCTTCGGCTTGGCTTCCGTACCCTCGGCCGTGTCGGCCGCCGCCTCCGCCGCCTCCGGGGCGGTCGCGGTGCTCTTGCGGGTGCGGCGGGTCTTCGGCTGAGGCTCCGCCTCCCCCTCCGCCACGACGGCCTCGCCGGTCTGCGCGGGCACGGTGGCCTCGCCGGTCTCGACGGCCGGTGCGG
>NZ_JBHMCY010000021.1:61763-68757 GCF_042430725.1 Streptomyces cinereospinus
CGGGTGCGCCTCGGCTTCGCCTCGGCGGTGTCGACCGCAGCCTCCGCGGGGGCGGGCTCGGCGGACTGCGGGGCCTCGGCGCCCTCCGTGGTCTCGACGGCCGGCGCGGGCTGCGCCTCCGCGGTCTTGCGGGTGCGTCGGCGACGTGGCTTCGCGGGCGTCTCGGCGGTCTCCGTGATCTCCGCCACGGTGGCACCCTCGGCCGTCGCCACCGCGGTCTCCGCGGCCTCGGTCACGGGCGACTCGACCGCCGCCGTGGCCGTCGCCCGGTCCGGGACGCCGGCCCGGGTACGGCGCCGGCGGCGCAGGGTGCGCGGCGCGGCGGCCTCCTCCGTGGTCGCCTCGGCGGCCGCCGGTGTCTCCGCCCCGTCCGTCGGCGTGCCACCGCGCGTCCGGCGGCGGCGCCTCGGCGTGCGGGACGACCGCTCGCCGTCGGCGGAGCGGGACTCGTCCCGGCCGCCCCGGCCACCGCGACCGCGCCCACCGCGGCCGCCCGGCTCGCCCAGGTCCTCCAGCTCCTCCGCGTCGAGCCCGGCGCGGGTGCGCTCGGAGCGCGGCAGGACTCCCTTGGTGCCCTCGGGGATGCTGAGCTCGGCGAACAGGTGCGGAGAGGTGGAGTACGTCTCCGGCGGGTCGTTGAAGTTCAGCTCCAGCGCCTTGTTGATCAGCTGCCAGCGCGGGATGTCGTCCCAGTCGACCAGCGTGATCGCCGTACCGGACGCACCCGCGCGGCCCGTACGGCCGATGCGGTGCAGGTACGTCTTCTCTTCCTCCGGCGACTGGTAGTTGATGACGTGCGTCACACCCTCGACGTCGATGCCGCGGGCGGCGACGTCGGTGCAGACGAGGACGTCCACCTTGCCGTTGCGGAAGGCGCGCAGCGCCTGCTCGCGGGCGCCCTGGCCGAGGTCGCCGTGGACCGCCCCGGAGGCGAAGCCGCGCTGCTTGAGCTGGTCGGCGAGGTCGGCCGCGGTGCGCTTGGTACGGCAGAAGATCATCGCCAGACCGCGGCCCTCGGCCTGCAGTATGCGGGCGACCATCTCGGGCTTGTCCATGTTGTGCGCGCGGTACACGTGCTGCGAGATGTTCGCGACCGTCACGCCCTCGTCGTCCGGCGCGGTGGCGCGGATGTGCGTGGGCTGCGACATGTAGCGGCGGGCCAGGCCGATGACCGCGCCCGGCATGGTCGCCGAGAACAGCATCGTCTGGCGGCGCACCGGAAGCATGTTGATGATCTTCTCGACGTCGGGCAGGAAGCCCAGGTCGAGCATCTCGTCGGCCTCGTCGAGCACCAGGCACTTGACGTGGCCCAGGTCGAGCTTCTTCTGGCCGGCCAGGTCCAGCAGCCGGCCCGGGGTGCCGACGACCACGTCGACGCCCTTCTTCAGGGCCTCGACCTGCGGCTCGTAGGCCCGGCCGCCGTAGATCGCGGTGACGCGCACGTTGCGCACCTTGCCCGCGGTCAGCAGGTCGTTGGTGACCTGCGTGCACAGCTCGCGCGTGGGGACGACGACGAGAGCCTGCGGGGCGTCGGTGAGCGCCTCGGGCTCGGCGCGCCCGGCCTCCACGTCGGCGGGGACGGTGACGCGCTCCAGCAGCGGAAGGCCGAAGCCCAGCGTCTTTCCGGTGCCGGTCTTGGCCTGGCCGATGACGTCCGTGCCGGAGAGGGCGACGGGGAGGGTCATCTCCTGGATGGGGAACGGGGTCACGATGCCGACGGCCTCCAGGGCCTCGGCGGTCTCGGGGAGGATCCCGAGCTGTCGGAACGTCGTAGTCAGGGTGCTGCCTCTTCTGTGTGCGCGGTACGAGGCGAGCGCGGGGGTCGTGTCGGACCGTGCCGGGGACGTCGGCCGCCGTAGGGGCGCGCCGTAGACACGGGACCTGTGCCAGCGCTCCAGCGTTCGTACCGCTGAGGGGGTCCCTCCGATCGTCGTACGCACAGTGCCGTACGGTCAGGGAGGGCTGTCGGGTCGGAGCCGATCGGGCCACCGACCGGGCATCCTCATACGTGCGGCCTGTCGAGGTACGGCGAGACCGTCGCCGTACCAGCAGGCGCATTACCACCATACCTCGGAATCGCGCACATGCGATGGCCGATTCGGTCACGTAGTCATCGTCACACCCGCGCGGGCGTTCCTGGCCGTCGTCGTGGTCACACCGACTGGCCGGGGACCTCCACCCCGCGGACAGCGGGCTATTGTGCGCTTCATGACGACCTCTGACAAGCCTGAGCACGCCGCCGAGACCACCGACGCCGCCGCGCACACCGGGGTCGCCGCCCAGAACTGGGCGACCGCGGCCGCCGATCCGCAGTACCGGGCCGCGGTCGTGGACCTGATGGGCGCGCTCGCGTACGGGGAGCTCGCGGCGTTCGAGCGGCTCGCGGAGGACGCCAAGCTGGCGCCGACCCTGGCGGACAAGGCGGAGCTGGCGAAGATGGCGTCGGCCGAGTTCCACCACTTCGAGCGGCTGCGCGACCGGCTCACCGAGATCGGCGCGGAGCCGACCGCCGCGATGGAGCCGTTCGTGGCCGCGCTGGACGGCTTCCACCGGCAGACGGCGCCCTCGGACTGGCTGGAGGGGCTCGTCAAGGCCTACGTCGGCGACTCGATCGCCAGCGACTTCTACCGCGAGGTGGCCACCCGGCTGGACGCCGACACCCGCTCCCTGGTGCTGGCCGTCCTCGACGACACCGGCCACGCCGGCTTCGCCGTCGAGCGGGTGCGTGCGGCCATCGACGCCGACCCGCGCGTGGGCGGACGGCTCGCGCTGTGGGCGCGCCGGCTGATGGGGGAGGCCCTGTCCCAGTCCCAGCGGGTGGTCGCCGAGCGCGACGCCCTGTCCACCATGCTCGTCGGCGGGGTCGCGGACGGCTTCGACCTGGCCGAGGTCGGCAGGATGTTCTCCCAGATCACGGAGGCGCACACGAAGCGGATGGCCGCTCTGGGGCTGGCCGCGTAGAGCCGGTCCGGCGTTCCTCGGGGCGACTGCGGAGGCCGTCTGGAGGCCCTGCCGGGGGATGCCCGCAGGGAGACTCACGGGCGGGGTGCCCGCCGGACCTCCGTTCGAGCGGGAGTGCCCGCACGGAGGCCGTTCGAGCGGGAGCGCCGGTACGGAGGCCCTTCGGGCGGGGAGGGTGCGCAGGGCCCGGACTACGGGCCTCGGCGTACGCGGTGGGAGGCCCTACGGGCGGCAGCGGGTACGTCGGCAGGGGCCTTGCGGGCGGCGGCGGGTGCGGCGGCGGCTCAGGCCGTCGCCGATCGTCGGCGGAGTCTTCCCGCCGGGCGCAGCAACAGGGAGAGGGACGCGGCGGAGACGATCCCCGCGCCGAGGAGCACCAGCACGAAGCCGCCGGCCTCCAGCGCGCCGTGCGTGAGGAAGGCGCCGAAGAGGGCTCCGGCGACGCCGGTCGACAGGACCAGGTGGCGGGCCGGGAGGCGGTGCGGCAGGCGGGCGACGCAGACCCATGACAGGGCGAGGCCGAGGATCGCGGCGCTGAGTGCTTCCAGGAGCATGTCAGGGTCCTCCCACATGGCCGGCCTGTCCGAAACGGTCGTAGCCCGTCTTACCCCTGACCTGCGGAATGCAATCCTTCCCTGTGCGGAAGGTGTGGCCTGTTCGTGAATCCGTGCCGGAGGCGCCGGAACCGGCCGAAAGGCGCAGCAACCGACACGAAGGGCCCGGCGGCTCGTGCGAGCCGCCGGGCCCTTCGTCTGCGGCTGTCCGCAGGATGCGCCTACAGCGCGCCGAAGCCCACCTTGCGCGGTGCCGGCTCACCGAGTTCGACGTACGCGAGGCGGTCGGCCGGGACCAGGATCTTGCGGCCGTGCTCGTCCACGAGACTGAGCAGCTGCGACTTGCCGGCCAGCGCCTCGGCCACCACGCGCTCGACCTCCTCGGCACTCTGACCGCTCTCCAGAACGATCTCGCGCGGCGCGTGCTGCACGCCGATCTTGACCTCCACGGCTATGTCCCTCCGAACGGTCAGTGAAGTGCGCGGGCGTCCGCGCCGTACCCAGCACACATTAGCCCGGTGAGGGGACGCGCACGCTCCATAGGAGCACGCCAGGAGCGAACAACCGGCGGGAACAAACCCGCGGGCGTCAGTGGTGCAGTTGTTCGCTGCCGTGCAGCGGGAAGCCCGCGATGCCCCGCCAGGCCAGTGAGGTCAGCAACTGCACCGCCTGGTCGCGCGGCACGCTGCGGTCGCTGTGCAGCCAGGATCTGGCCACCACCTGGGCGAGACCGCCGAGCCCGGAGGCCAGCAGCATCGACTCCGCGCGCGAGAGGCCGGTGTCCTCGGCGATCACGTCGCAGATCGCCTCCGCGCACTCGTTCGTGACCTTGTCCACGCGCTCGCGCACCGCGGGCTCGTTCGTCAGGTCCGACTCGAAGACCAGCCGGAAGGCGCCGCCGTCGTCCTCGACGTACGCGAAGTAGGCGTCCATGGTGGCCCGGACCCGCTGCTTGTTGTCGGAGGTCGACGCGAGCGCGTTGCGCACCGCCAGGATCAGCGACTCGCAGTGCTGGTCCAGCAGGGCCAGGTAGAGGTCGAGCTTGCCCGGGAAGTGCTGGTAGAGCACCGGCTTGCTGACACCGGCGCGCTCGGCGATGTCGTCCATCGCGGCCGCGTGGTAGCCCTGCGCCACGAAGACTTCCTGGGCGGCGCCCAGCAGCTGGTTCCGGCGGGCGCGGCGCGGCAGCCGCGTACCCCGCGGGCGTGCCGCCTCAGTTTGCTCGATGGCTGTCACGCCGCCTCCCAAAGTCGTCCACGTGCGGTGTGCGCCGCGGGGCCATCGTACTTTTCGGTAACCGTGCTGTGCGCGCTGCGAGCGCAGATTTTCACGGACCGGACGGCCGCGAAAGCCGCACAGAGTGTTTCGAACGAGTGCAGAGCGGGCAAAAATGGGTCCCGCTCCCGTGGGACGGCGCCTGGTGTCGCCATGCGTCACCGATAGTCGTCCTCGTCAAGGCTCACGACCCGGGCCTGCTCTGCGAGGTCGCCCTCACTGGCGCGGTCCGGCTCCAGGCCGGTCAGCGGGTCGTCGCGGTCCGGCGCGATGTCCGTGTGCTGCTCGGCCGCGTCGACCTCGGGGGCCTCGACGTCGAACTCCTGGACTTCCTCGGTCTCCTCGTCCTCGAAGGTCTCGGGGTCGGTGGGGTCAACGGCCATGGCGGGCTCCCTTCCTACGAAACGTCCCTGAGAGAAGCAGGGGCTACACGCGGGTGCCCTCTTTACGAGCGTAGGAGACACCCGTTCCGGACGCTATGCGATCCGCGTCCGGAACGTCACGCACCGCGCACCCGCCGGACCGCGCGGACCGGCCGTGGATCTCCCCCGCGGCGCGTCGTGTGGACCTGCCGTGTCCGGGGCCGGTACGCGCGGTGTCTGTGACGGTGATCTCGCGTGTCAGTGCCGACGAACACATGAACCACCGCGTGATCACCTCGTAACATTGCCGCATGTCTTCGACCGAGTCGCCGTTCGTGCCGACCACCAACGTGCTCCCGAAGGTGGCGCCCGTCCGGGTCGCGGAGGGCGAGCGGCTCAAGTCGGTCCGGCTGCCCGGCATCACCCTCACGGTGCGCTCGAGGCCGCCCGCGCGCGAGGGACTGCAACCCGCGCTGTACGTGCACGGCCTCGGCGGCTCCTCGCAGAACTGGTCGGCGCTGATGGAACTGCTCGACGCGGACGTCGACTGCGAGGCCGTCGACCTGCCGGGCTTCGGCGACTCCCCGCCCCCGGACGACGGCGACTACTCGGTCACCGGGCACGCGCGCGCGGTCATCCGCTACCTGGACGCCTCCGGCCGCGGTCCGGTGCACCTGTTCGGCAACTCCCTCGGCGGCGCGGTCACCACCCGCGTCGCCGCCGTCCGCCCCGACCTCGTCCGGACGCTGACCCTCGTGTCGCCGGCGCTGCCGGAGATCCGCGTCCAGCGCACCGCCGTCCCCACGGCCCTGCTGGCGCTGCCCGGCGTGGTCCGGCTGTTCACCCGGATCACCACCGGCTGGACGGCCGAGCAGCGCGTCCGGGGCGTCCTGACGCTCTGTTACGGCGACCCGGGGCGCGTGTCGCCCGAAGGTTTCCGCCATGCCGTGGAGGAGATGGAGCGGCGGCTGCAACTGCCATACTTCTGGGACGCGATGGCGCGCTCCGCACGCGGGATCGTCAACGCGTACACCCTGGGTGGCCAGCACGGGCTGTGGCGTCAGGCCGAGCGGGTGCTCGCCCCCACGCTCCTCGTCTACGGTGGCCGCGACCAGCTCGTGGGCTTCCGCATGGCCCAGCGGGCCGCCCGGGCGTTCCGCGACGCGCGGCTCCTGACGCTGCCGCACGCCGGGCATGTGGCGATGATGGAGTACCCGGAGACGGTGGCGAAGGCGTTCCGGGAACTGATGGCGGAGGCGGAGGCCAGGGTGAGAGCGACTGACGACGGTGGCTCCGGGGGTGGTGCGTCCGGTGCTGCCGCCGGCCGGGCGTCCGGTGCCGGCTCCGGCGGTGCTGACTCCGGCAGTGCTGCCGCCGGCAGTGTTGACCGGGCCGGGCGTGCCTCCGGTGACGGGGCCTCCGGTGGCGGAACCTCTGGTGATGGGGCCTCCACGGGGGGACCGTCCGCCGGTGGGGCCGAGTCCGCTAGCGCGGGGAGCTGAGGGGCGAGGTGGGACGCCACAGTCGCCGTGGTCCGGCACCCAAGGGTGAGGCCACGGACAAGGGGCCGCGTCCCCGCGTGCCCGAGTCCGCGAGGGGCCAGCGGGAGACGGGGCCGCAGGGGGAGCGGGGCCCGCAGGAGCAGTGGGGCCCGCAGAGCGTTCGAGGCACACAGGGCGTGCAAGGGGCACAAGGTGTGCAAGGCGCGCAAAGGGCGCAGGGGGTGCAGGGGGTCGCGGGGGAGACGCCCGCGCGGGGAGGGCCGCCGTTGCCGGACGGGACTCCGGCGCATGGTTCTTTCCGTTTCCCGGATGGCACTCCGGCGCACGGGTTTCCCCGTTT
>NZ_JBHMCY010000021.1:68851-99652 GCF_042430725.1 Streptomyces cinereospinus
CCGTTTGCCGGACGGGACTCCGGTGCACGGGTTTCCCCGTTTGCCGGACGGGACTCCGGTGCACGGGTTTCCCCGTTTGCCGGACGGGACTCCGGCGCAAGGAGTCCCCCGCTTTGCCAGCAGTGCCCCCGCGCGCGGGGCGTCCCGTGTGCCCGAGGGGACGCCCGCCCACGGCTTCCCGCGGTTGCCGGACGGCACCCCGGCGCACGGGGTGCCGCAACTGCCCGGCGGCACCCCCGCCCACGGCACTCACCAGGTCCGCGGTGGCCATCCCGAGCAGCGTGAACGCGGGGGCGGCTGGGGTGAGTTCACAGGGCGCACGATGGCGGGAGCCGGCGCACCGGTGTTTCCCCGCCAGCGGCAGGCGCCCCCCGGGCCACGCCAGGACTACCTCGACGCGTTCGACGAACAGGACGACGTCCTCGTACACCGTGCCCCGGCGCCCCCCGCCGCCCCGCATGCCTCCGTCACCGCCGGGGACGCGGAAGCCGGCCCGGCCGACGAGGCACCCCCGGCCGGCGAGCCCGCGTCGTCCAAGGGCGGCAAGGGCCGCGCCTTCGCCGGTATCGCGGCCGTCGCGGTGACCACCGTGCTGGCCGTGATCGTCGCCGGGCAGGTCACCGGACGGGGCGAGGACGGTGCCGTGGAGTCGCAGTCCGCCGCCGACCGCGGCAGGGACGTCCGGGGCTCCGCGTCACGCGGGGACGGCCGGCCGACGCCGTCGGGTACGCCGAGCGCACGCCCCCTGACGTACGGGCAGAAGATGGACCGCACGTACCCGCTGAGCGCGACGCTCGACGGCTCGGGGAAGTTCGACGCGATCACCGGTATCGACAAGGCGCCGGGGACGGGGCAGAAGTACACCTACCGGGTGGACGTGGAGCAGGGGCTCGGTCTCGACGGTGAGCTCTTCGCGCAGGCCGTGCAGAAGACGCTGAACGACGACCGCAGTTGGGCGCACAACGGCGGCCGCACCTTCGAGCGCATCCACTCCGGCCGACCCGACTTCGTGATCACGCTCGCCAGCCCCGGCACCACCGCCGACTGGTGCGCCAAGTCGGGCCTGGACACCACGGTCGACAACGTCTCCTGCGACTCCGCCGCCACCGAGCGCGTCATGATCAACGCCTATCGCTGGGCGCAGGGTTCGGAGACGTACGGCGACCAGATCCACGCCTACCGGCAGATGCTGATCAACCACGAGATCGGCCACCGCCTCGGCTACTCCCACGTCACCTGCGACACGTCCGGCGAGCTGGCGCCCGTCATGCAGCAGCAGACCAAGTTCCTGGAGCACGACGGCATCCGGTGCGAGGCGAACCCCTGGCCGTATCCCCGGAGTTGACCCGGCCGGCGTGGCCGTGACGGTCCGTGCGCACGTGAGCTCCTAGCGCGACGGAACGTGTCCCGCACGGGAAAGTTACCGTCGTTCACCCCTTTTGGTGGTGCGACGGACAACCGTCCGTCGCACCACCGGCTTGTCCGCATACGTTCTTTCCCGCTGCGAGCCGTCGGCCCAACGGCGGCTCCCCTAACGGAAGATCGGGGGTGTGATCGTGCGCATAGGACTCCTCACGGAGGGTGGCTATCCGTACGTGAGCGGTGACGCGAGTCCCTGGTGCGACCGGCTCGTGCGCGGGCTCGCGCAGCACGAATTCGACGTGTACGCGCTCAGCCGCAGCGAGCGCCAGGAGGACGACGGCCTGCTCGCGCTGCCGCCCCAGGTCCGCCAGGTCCGCACGGCGCCGCTGTGGACGGCCGAGGACGACGGGGTCGCGTACGGCCGCCGCGCGCGCCGGCGGTTCGCCGAGTGCTACGGGGAACTGACGGCCGTACTGTGCTCCACGGCGGGCAGGCCGGTCGCTGCGGCGGGCAGGCCGGTCGCTGCGGCGGGCAGGCCGGTCCCTGTGGTGGACGGGCCGGTCGCTGCGGTGGACGGGTCGCTTGCGGTGACGGGCGGGTCGGCCACTGTGGCGGACCGTTTCGCCAGCGCCCTCTACGGCCTCGCCGAACTCGCCCGCGAGGAGGGCGGCCTGGTGGGTGCCCTGCGCTCCGAGACCGCCGTACGCGCGTTGGAACGCGCCTGCCGTGCCCCGGGCGCCCTCCGCGCGGCGCACGAGGCGCGCGTACCCGACCTGCTCACCGTCGCCGCGCACCTGGAGCACGCCCTGCGCCCCCTCTCGCTCGACTGGTACGAGGACGACGGGCTCGGCTCGGCCGACCTGTGCCACGCGACGTCGGGCGGCGCGGCCGCCCTGCCCGGCCTGCTGGCCCGGCACTTCGCCGGCGTACCCCTGCTGGTCACCGAGTACGGGGTGCGGCTGCGCACGCACTACCTCACTACCACCGACGCCCCGCCCGCCGTACGGTCCCTGCTCGCCGCCTTCCACCACAGGCTCGCCGCGGAGAGCTACCGGCAGGCCGCGTACGTCACGCCCGGCGACGCCCACGCCCGCCGCTGGCAGGAGCGCTGCGGCGCCGACCGGGCGAAGCTGCGCACGGTCTACCCCGGCATGGACGCCGGTCCCTTCGCCGAGGTGGGGGAGTCCCCGGAGCGCGCGGCCCCCGACACCCTGGTCTGGGTCGGCCGGGTCGAACCGGCCAAGGACCTGGTCTCACTCCTCCACGCCCTCGCGGAGATCCGCCGGGACGAACCGGGCACCCGCCTGCGCGTCGTCGGCGCCCCCACCGGCCCCGAGGGTGCCGGCTACCTGGCCCATTGCAGGGCGCTGGCCGCCCAGCTCTTCCCCGACGAGGCCGACGGCCCGCACGCGGTCGGCGACAACCCCGTCTCCTTCGAGGAGACCGGCGGCCCGGAGTGCCCGGCCCCGGCCGACGCCTACGCGTCCGGCGCCGTGATCGTCCTCTCCAGCGTCGTGGAGGGCTTCCCGGTCAGTCTCGTCGAGGCCATGTTCTGCGGGCGGGCGACAGTGTCGACGGACGCCGGCGCGGTGGTGGAGGTCATCGGCGGCACGGGGCTCGTGGTGCCCCCGCGCAACCCCCGGGCGCTCGCCGAGGCGTGCGTGGCGTTGCTGCGTGACCCCGAGCGCCGCGAGCGTCTGGGCGCCGCCGCGCGCGCCCGCGCCCTCGAACTGTTCACCGTCGAGCAGAACATCGCGGCACTCCACGGCCTTTACCTGGAGATCGTCTCGCGCTGCCCCGCCCGCCGCACGGCCTACGGCGACACCGGCGACCCCCTCCCCTTCGCGGTCCCCGCCGAGGCCCACCTCCCGGGCCGCTGGACCGCCGCGAGCCGCACGGTGGCCCGCAGCGGCCCGGGCTGGGCAGCCGGTCCGCCCGTGCGCGCCACCACCGGCGTCCCCGCGGCGAAGGCAGCCCGATGACCGACATCCACAAAGCCGGCCTCCCCGGCACCCCGAGCAGCCCCGGTGCCTGGGACGCCCGCTCCGAGCAGTGCCTCGCGGCGGTGCCGCCGGCCGGTCCCGCTCCCCGGCGCGCCCCGCGCCGGGGACCGGCCGACCCGGTGAAAACCCTGATGCACCACCACCGTGGACTGTGTGAACGCGCGGTGGACCCGCTGGAGATCGCGGCGGGCCTGGAGGCCCAGGGCATCACCGACCGCACCGCCGCCCGCTTCCGTCACAAGGACGTCTTCTCCCTGGCCGAGGAGATGTACGCCCGGGTCCCCCGCGGCAACGACACCCTCCCCGTCACCACCCCCGCACCCCTCACCGAGCCCCGCCCCGGCACCGGCCGGCTCCTTCGCGCGCTCCTCCCCGGCGCGGCCGCGGCCGCGACCGTGGCCGCCCTCCACCTCACCCACGGCCGGGCCCGGCTCCTCGCGGTCGGCGCGGGCACCGCGGCGGTCGCCCTCGCCCTGCGCGCGGCCCTGACCCGAGGCCCCCAGAGCACCGGCAACCTCGTCCGCACCCTCACCACCCCCCTCTGGGTCTGCTGGCTCCTCGCCTACGCCGCGCTGGGCGACGGTCTTCTGAAGGCGGCCGCGTCCGGAGGCCCCGAGACCTTACCGACCATCGCACCGGGCGGCCCCTGGCCCGTCAGCATGGTCCCGCTCCTCGCCCTCACCGCCTCGTGCGCCCCCGCCGCCTGGCTCGCCCACCACTTCACCGCGCGAGCCCGCCGCACCCTGTCGACCAGCCGGACCCTGCGGGAGTTCGCGGCAGCGGTCCGCCCCCTGCTCCTGGGGACCTTCGCCCTCTGCCTGGCGGCGGTGGCGGCCCTGCTCACCCTCGCCGCGGCCCTGCTGCGCGAACCCGCCCCCTACCCCCAGGCCCTCACCCTGGCCGCACTCTTCGTCCTGGCCCGCCTCCTCGCCGTCCACGGCTTCACCCATGCCTCCGCCGTGATGCTCACGGCGACGGCCACAGCCCAGGCCACCGCGCTGGCCACCCTCTTCGCGGGCCGCCTCCCGCACTGCGGGTTCCTGGCCACCCCCGTCCGGGCCCTCACCGATACCTGGGGCCCGGCCGCCGTCCCCACTCTGACCTGCGGAGCAGCCGCGCTCACCCTCCTGATCCACGCCACCCGCACACTGCCCCGCGCCTCGGCGCACGCCAGAACGGCCGGCGGGTGGTGACCGGCCGGACGGCCGCGTAGGCCGCATCCGCCGACGCGCCGCAGGCCACCGCAGACCCCCCACCCGTAAGGAGACCCCCAGATGACAACCTCCCGACCCGCCGAGCCGGCCCCGGGAGCCGCCCGATGAGAGTCCTGCTGATCGGAGCCAACGGCTACCTCGGCCGCTTCGTCGCCGACCGCCTCCTCGCCGACCCGGCGGTCCAACTCACCGCCCTCGGCCGCGGCGACGACGCCGACGTCCGCTTCGACCTCGCCTCCGGCAGCCCCGGCGCCCTCACCCGCTTCCTGGACGCCGTCCACCCCGGCGTGGTCATCAACTGCGCCGGCACCACCCGGGGCGGTGCCCGCGAACTCACCCGCCACAACACCGTCGCCGTGGCCACGGTCTGCGAGGCCCTGCGCCGCAGCGGCTGCGGCGCCCGCCTGGTCCAGATCGGCTGCGCCGCCGAGTACGGCCCCAGCCAGCCGGGCTCCTCCACCGCCGAGGACGCCGTCCCCCGCCCCGGCGGCCCCTACGGCGTCAGCAAGCTCGCCGCCACCGAACTCGTCCTCGGCTCCGGCCTGGACGCCGTGGTCCTGCGGGTCTTCTCACCCGCCGGTCCCGGCACCCCCGCCGGCTCCCCCCTCGGCCGCCTCGCCGAGGCCATGCGCCGCGCCATGCAGACCGGCGACGGCGAACTCAAACTCGGCGGCCTCGGCGCCCAACGCGACTTCGTCGACGTACGCGACGTGGCCCGCGCCGTGCACGCCGCCTCGCTCTCCGCCGCCCAGGGCGTCATCAACATCGGCTCCGGTCGTGCCGTCCGGCTCCGCGACGCCGCAGCGATCCTCGCCCGCGTGGCCGGCTACGGCGGCGCCCTGCACGAACTCGACGGCCCGCCGGGCGCCCCGCGCCCCGCCATCGGCCACCCCCGCCCCGAGCACCTGGCCCATCCGAGGACCGCGGACCTGGGCCACCGGGCCGACCCGGACCCCGCACCCCACGCCACCTACACCCACGGCACCCACACCTCCGCCCACACCGGCCACGCGGCCCACACCCCGCCCTCGATCCACACCAGCCCCGCCGCCTACCCCTACCCGGACGGCTGCGGCACCTGGCAGCAGGCCGACGTCCGCACCGCCCGCGACCGCCTCGGCTGGCGCCCCCGCATCAACCTGGAGGAGTCCCTCGCGGACATCTGGATGGAGGCGGCATGCCGTATCTGACCAGGAGACAGGCGAGAAAGTCCGGGACCGGCGTCCACACCGGCTCAAGTGTCCCCGGCCCGGCCCACCCCCACCTCGCCCCCACCGAGTGGGGCGAGCTCGCCCGCCACGGCGCCGCCCTGCACCGGGTCGTCCTGAACGTCGCCGGCGGCCCCGGCGCCCTCCCCGATCCGCACTGCCTGGAGGCGGCCGGCCGACTCAGCGACCACCGCTGGTCGCAGGCGGCCGAGCGGACCGCCGGCCACCGGCCCGAGCGCCTCTGCCCACTTGCTGCACGGCCTGCCCCGCGGCCATCTGGCCGAGGTCTCTTGCGCATCGCCCGTCGGCAGGGCGCGGCGACCCTCTGGTTCACCGACCGCGCCCGTCACTTCACCGACCGCGCCCGTCACTTCACCGATCGCTTCGATCGCGGTGGCCGCAGGGACCCCTGGGAGACCATGCCCGGCTACTGGGACGACACCGTCTCGCGTGTCGGAACAGGTGTCTCGGAATGAAAAAGGCCGTGGCAGTGTTACGGGGAGAACAACCGTAGTGATTGACCGACCAACGGAGTCCCCGTGTCGCTGCCACCCCTGGTCGAGCCGGCCCCCGAGCTCACCGTAGACGAGGTCCGCAGGTACTCCCGCCACCTGATCATCCCCGACGTCGGGATGGACGGGCAGAAGCGGCTGAAGAACGCCAAGGTGCTCTGTGTCGGCGCCGGCGGCCTGGGCTCGCCGGCCCTGATGTACCTGGCCGCGGCGGGCGTCGGCACGCTCGGCATCGTGGAGTTCGACGAGGTCGACGAGTCCAACCTGCAGCGCCAGATCATCCACAGCCAGGCGGACATCGGCCGCTCCAAGGCCGAGTCGGCCCGCGACAGCGTGCTCGGCATCAACCCGTACGTGAACGTCGTCCTGCACGAAGAGCGGCTCGAGGCCGACAACGTGATGGACATCTTCAGCCAGTACGACCTGATCGTCGACGGTACGGACAACTTCGCGACCCGCTACCTGGTCAACGACGCCTGCGTGCTGCTGAACAAGCCGTACGTCTGGGGTTCGATCTACCGCTTCGACGGCCAGGCCTCCGTGTTCTGGTCCGAGCACGGCCCCTGCTACCGCTGCCTCTACCCGGAGCCCCCGCCCCCCGGCATGGTCCCCTCCTGCGCCGAGGGCGGCGTGCTCGGCGTGCTGTGCGCGTCGATCGGCTCCATCCAGGTCACCGAGGCCATCAAGGTCCTGACCGGCACGGGTGAGCCGCTGGTCGGCCGCCTGATGATCTACGACGCCCTGGAGATGCAGTACCGCCAGGTCAAGGTCCGCAAGGACCCCAACTGCGCGGTCTGCGGCGAGAACCCCACCGTCACCGAGCTCATCGACTACGAGGCCTTCTGCGGCGTCGTCTCCGAGGAGGCCCAGGCGGCGGCCGCCGACTCGACGATCACTCCCAAGCAGCTCAAGGAGTGGATCGACGACGGCGAGAACATCGACATCATCGACGTGCGCGAGATCAACGAGTACGAGATCGTGTCGATCCCGGGTGCCCGGCTGATCCCGAAGAACGAGTTCCTCATGGGCGCCGCCCTGGAGAGCCTCCCGCAGGACAAGAAGATCGTCTTGCACTGCAAGACGGGCGTCCGCAGTGCGGAAGTCCTGGCGGTCCTGAAGTCCGCGGGCTTCTCCGACGCCGTCCACGTGGGCGGTGGCGTCATCGGCTGGGTCAACCAGATCGAGCCGCACAAGCCGGTCTACTGATCCGGCTCGGCCTCCCGTCCGGCGGGGGCTCCACGCGCCTCGGGTGCGTGCAGGCCCCGCCGGCGTCATGAGCAGACCTTGCCGTCCTTCGGCACCGTGCCGTCCAGCAGGTAGGCGTCGACCGTGGAGTCGACGCAGTCGCTGCCGCTCGCGTAGGCACCGTGACCGGAGCCCTTCCAGGTGAGCATCACGCCGACGCCCCGGCCCAGCTCGTCCGCCATCCTGCGGGCGCCCTCGTACGGTGTCGCCGGGTCGCCCGTGGTGCCCACCACGAGGATGGGCGCCGCCCCCGGGGCGCTCACCTCGGGCGTGTCGAACTGTCCGGGCACCGGCCACTGGTGGCACCAGCCCGCCGTGTCCCAGCCGAGGAACGGTCCGAACACCGGTGAGATCTCCTCGAACTCCGGCAGCAGCTGCTTCGCCTGCTCGGGCGTGGGCCGCTGCTTGTCGTCCAGGCACGATATGACCCGTTGCGAATGGGTCGTCGTGGTGTAGTGGCCCGAGCCGTCGCGCTCGTTGTACATGTCGGCGAGCTCCAGCAGCGTGGAGCCGTCGCCCTGTTCGGCGGCCTTGAGGGCGTTGGTGAGGGTGGGCCAGAACGACTCCCGGTACAGCGATTGGACGATGCCGATGACGGCGAGCGTCTGCGTCAGCTTCCGGTCGGTCGACGTCGCCAGCGGCTCCGCGTCGATCCGCTGCAGCAGGTCCGCGACCTTCCGGGTGCCCTGTGCCGGGTCCTGGCCGGTCGACTCCAGGTAGTCGTCCAGCGCGCGCTGGAAGCCCAGGGTCTGGTTCCTGGCGTGGCCCACCGCGTCGGCGCTCGGGTCGACGACCGCGTCCAGCACCAGCCGGCCCACGTTCTGTGGGAAGAGGTGGGCGTAGACGCCGCCGAGCTCGGTGCCGTACGAGATGCCGAAGTAGTGCGTCTTCGCGTCGCCGAGGACCTGCCGCATCAGATCCATGTCGCGGGCGGTGTCGGTGGTCGACACATGGGCCACCAGCTCGCCGGCCGACTCCACGCAGCCCTTGCCGAAGTCGGCGGCGTCCCGGAAGTAGGCCGTCTCCTCGGCCGACGTGTCCGGACTGACGTCCACGGCCTCGGCGGCCTCTATCTCCTCGTCGCCGCGGCAGCGGATGCTCCCGCTGGCGCCCACCCCGCGCGGATCCCAGCTCACGAGGTCGTAGCGCTCGTGGAGGGCCGAGACGGAGGAGGCGTAGGCCGGCAGAGTCGACACTCCGGAGCCGCCGGGGCCGCCGAAGTTGAACAGCAGCGAGCCGATGCGGTCGTCTCCGGTGGCCGCTGTGCGGATCAGGGCCAGGTCGATCGTCTCGCCCTCCGGCTTCGCCCAGTCCAGTGGGGCCTTGAGCGTCGCGCACCGCCACTCGTCCCCCGGCGCTGGCACGCCGTCGGTGCCCTCGCAGACGCCCCAGTCCAGCGTCTGGCCGGTGAGCGACGCGGGCAGCTGCGACGCCGAACCGCCGGAGGATCCGGTCGTGGCCGGCGCGGAGGTCCCCTTGCCGTTGCCGAACGAGTCGCCGGACGAGCCGCCGCACCCCGCCGCCAGAAGCCCGGCGGCGACGGTCAGCGCCGTCCACCGTACGAAGCGTGCCATGATCGCCCCCCTGTTCAGGCCGTCCGTCCTCGATCGCGCACGGCTGTCCGGCCATGGTAGGCCGATCGCCGCGAACCCGGCGGAGCCTGTGGATAACCTTTTGACCTGCGACTTCGTCGCGAGATATCGCTCGTTACTGCCGCTCGTTACTGCCGCTCGTGCCTGCCGCTCGTGCCGGTCGCTCGGTACTGCCCCTCGCGTCAGGAGCAGACGGTTCCGGCGCTCGGTGTCCTCCCCTCCAGCAGATAGCCGTTCACCGCTGACTGCACGCACCGGTTCTTGCTGTCGTAGGCGCCGTGCCCCTGGCCTTTGTACGTCAGTTCCACGCCGACCCCCTCGCCCAGCGCCTGGACCATCCTGCGCGCACCCTCGTACGGCGTGGCCGGGTCGCCCGTGTTGCCCACGACCAGGATCGGGGCCGAACCGGGTG
This sequence comes from Streptomyces cinereospinus, assembly GCF_042430725.1. Lineage (NCBI taxonomy): Bacteria > Bacillati > Actinomycetota > Actinomycetes > Kitasatosporales > Streptomycetaceae > Streptomyces > Streptomyces cinereospinus. Next base: position 78,400 of record NZ_JBHMCY010000021.1, read on the forward strand.
CGCTGACGTCCGGGTGGTCCGCGGCGCCGGGCACCGCCCAGTCGGTGCAGCTGATCATGCTCCAGGCCAGGAAGTCGCCGAACAGCGGCGAGGCGGCCCGGAACTCGGGCAGCTTCCGCTCCACGTCCTCGGTGGTGTACCGCGGCTTGTCGTCGGCGCAGTTGATGGACACGTTGGCCGCGGTGAGGTTGCTGTACTCGCCGTTCTGGTTGCGGCCGTTCAACGAGTCCGACAGCAGCATCAGGATCTCGCCGCTCCCGTCGTACGCCTGTTCAAGGCCCTCGGTGAGGTACTCCCAGAAGTCCTGCGAGTACAGGGCCTGGGCGATGCCGCTGGTGGCGGCGGTCTGGGTCAGCTCGCGGGGGAAGATTCCGGGGATCGGCTCGCTGTCCAGGTCCTTGAGCAGCTGGGCGATGCGGTCCTCGACGTCCTGCGCGCTGCTGCCGACCGGGCAGTCCTCCTCCTGGGACACGCAGTGCCGGGCGTAGTTGTCGAGCGCGAGCTGGAAGCCCTCGGCCTGCCCGAGCGAGCCCTGTTCGCTGTTCTGCGTGGGGTCGACCACGGCGTCGAACACCGCCCGGCCGACCTTCTCCGGGAACAGGTGCGCGTAGACGCCGCCGAGTTCGGTGCCGTAGGAGATGCCGAAGTAGTGAAGCCTGTCGTCGCCGAGCACCTGGCGCATCAGGTCCATGTCACGGGCCGCGTCGGTGGTGCGCACATGCGGCAGCATCTTCTCGGACTTCTTCTCGCAGGCAGCGTTGAACTCCTTGACGCTGTCGACGTACTCGGTGCGCTCGGCGGCGTCGTCGGGGGTGGCGTCCTGCTGGAAGTAGGCGTCGAGCTGCTGGTCGTTCTCGCACCACACCCCGGCGCTGCGGCCGACCCCGCGCGGGTCGAAGCTGACCAGGTCGTAGCGGGTGCGCAGCTTCGCGTAGTCCTCGCCGAACGCGGGCAGCGTGGTGACGCCCGAACCGCCGGGCCCGCCGAAGTTGAAGATCAGCGAGCCGATGCGCTGGTCCGCCGCGCCGCTGGCCCTGGCCCGGATCAGCGCGATGTCGATGGTGTCGCCCTCGGGGGCGTCCCAGTCGAGCGGCGCCTTCATGCCGGCGCACTGCCACTCGTCGCCGTCCGGCAGGGGAGAGGGGGCGTCGCCACCGCCCTGCGCCTGGGACGGCGCCGGGCAGTCCTTCCAGGTCAGCTTCTGGGCCGTCAGGTCCTGGCCCCCGGAGTCGCCGCCGCACCCGGCCAGCGCGGCGGACAGCAGTGCGGCGGTGGCGGTGAGGGCGGCGGCGCGCAGCCGGGAAGGATTCGGCATGCATCCATCCTGCGCCCGCGGGCGGCGGGGCGCTCGGGACGCGGGCCGTACGAGGTACGCGCGCGGGGACTCGACCAGGGGAGGGCTCGCCTCAGGGCCGGGTTCGTCCCGTGCGGGACGCCGCCGGACGTCACATGGTGGCGCCCGCAGCGATGCCCGCCGCGGTGCTGGCGGCCATGCTCGCCGGCATGCCCACCGTGATGCCTACAGCGCGCCCTTCCGCGTCAGGTGGGTGAAGGCCAGCCACCCGGGCAGCACCGGCAGCCAGAGCGTCAGCAGCCGGAAGAGCAGCACGGCGGGGGCGGCGACCTCGCTGGGCAGGCCGACGGCGATCAGACCGACGGTCAGGGTCGCCTCGACGGCCCCCACACCGCCCGGCGTGGGTGCGGCGGAGCCGAGCGCGTTGCCCGCCAGGAAGACCACGGCCACGCTGGCCAGGCTGATCGAGCTGGTCTCGTCGCCGAAGGCGCGGATCGAGGCGTCCAGGCACATCACGAAGCAGGCGGTGAGCAGCAGCATGCCGCCGATGCCGGTGACCAGCTTCTGCGGCCGCTGGAGTACGTCGAGCATGCGCGGCACGACACCGGCGAACAGCGACCGCACGCGCGTGGCGACGAACTTGCGCAGGAACGGCACCGAGGTCACCACGAGCACCAGTACCGCCACGGTCAGCAGGCCCGCGATGACCGTCCGGGACGGCGACAGGGACGGGGTCTTCTCGGTGCCGGTCAGATAGCCGAAGGCCAGCAGCATCAGGATGTGGCAGCCGAGCCCGAACAGCTGTGACGCGCCGACGCTGGCCACGGCGAGCCCGGGCCGTACGCCCGAGCGCTGGAGGAAGCGCGTGTTCAGCGCGACGCCGCCCACCGCGGCCGGTGCCACGATCTTCACGAACGACCCGGCGACCTGCGCCGCCACGGTCCGCGGGAACGGTACCCGTTCGGGCACGAAGCCCAGCAGGGCCATCGCGGCGGCCACGTAGCTGAGCGCCGAGAACAGCACGGCCGCGATGACCCAGCCCCACTCGGCGTTGGCCACGAGCGGCCCGAACTCGATGTGCGTGAGCTGGGTGAGCAGGAAGTACCCGCCGATCGCGCCGGCGATGAAACTGATCAGCGTGCGCGGCCGCACCCGCTCCAGGCGGGCCGGCTCGACCGGTGCCTGCGGCCGGATGCGCAGCACCTGGTGCCGGATCTGTGTGAGCGGATCTTCCTCCCGTGCCTCGTCCAGAGCCTCGTCCATGGCCCGCTTCTCGGCCCTGCTCTGCGCGCGTACGGCCTTCTTGTCGGGCTTGTCGAGGACGGCTTCGGCGTCGCCCCCGGCCGCCTCCGCGCGGGCCGGCCTGGCCTGCCGGGACGCCTCCAGGACTGCCTCGCGCTCCCGCTCCGCCCGCTCTCGGGCCAGCCGCCGCAGCGTCGCGCGCGTGGAGCGCGTCAACGCGATGGGCTGGAGCATCGGCAGACAGTCGGCCACCGCGTCCGGGCCGAGCACCTCCACGGCGGAGGCCACCGCGCGCTCGGCGCCGACCCGCAGCGCGAGGGTCGTCATCAGCTGCGCGACATCCATGCGCAGCAGCAGGTCACCGGCCGCGATCTCGCCGCCGCGCAGGTCGGTGAGGATCACCGTGCCGGAACGATCCACCAGGATGGCGTCTCCCGCCAGCCTGCGGTGCGCGATGCGCCGCGACTGCAGCGCGCGCACCTGGTGCCAGGTGCTGCGCAGCAGCTCGTCGGTGATCTCCTCGTCGGGCAGCGAGTCGAGGGTGTGGCCGCCGGTGTGCTCGTAGACGAGCATCACGGCGTCGGGGCCGAGTTCCGAGGTGGCGATCAGCTTGGGCGCGTTGGCGCCCGCCCCGATCGCCGCGTACGCCAGCAGGGCCTCCTGCTCCAGTGCCTGCCGCAGCGACTGGAGGCTGCGCCGGGTGGCGAAGCCGCGCAGGGTGAGGTTGCGCCACACCCGGTAGAAGAATCCCTGCGCCTGCTGTTCCCGGTCGACGACCGTGACGTCCAGGGGCGGGCCGTCCTCCAGGGTGACGAAGTACCGCCGGCCGCGGTCGCCGGCGTCCGCGGCGTCCAGGGTGTCCTCGCGGGCCGCGCTCACCGGGCGGAAGCCGACCGTCCGCAGGCCCGCCATCAGCGTCCGGCCGGTCGGGCGGACGTTGGGCGAGCCGACCGCGTACAGCGTGCCGTAGGCCACGGTCCAGCCGATCAGCACCGTCAGGATGATCGAGAACGGTGTCGTGTAACCGGTGACCAGCATCGAGAAGGCGTCCAGGAGCAGCACGATCCACAGCACCGCGCGCCAGCGGGGCCTGCGGGACATGCCGACGGCCGTCATGTACGCGATGACCGGGGCCAGGTAGCCGTGCACCGGGTCGGTCAGGGCGCTGATGTCACCGGGGGAGGGCTGGGTGAGGGCCTCCTGGATCGAGTCGGGGGCGGCCCGGGCGACCCACAGGTCGGTGGCGAGCGTCACCCCGTGGGCGAGGACCGCCGCGAGCACGCCGTCGGCGATGCGCAGCCCGTCCCGCTTGATCAGCCGCTCGATCGCGAACGCGACCGGCACCAGCAGGATCGCGATGCTGGACGCCAGCCCCGCGATCTTGATGAGCAGGTCGGGTGCCTGGCCGGTGCCTTTGGTGATGTCCTGTTCGAGGCCCGAGGTGGTGCCGTGCGCGAACGCGGCGATGGCGAGCAGCACCACGATCGCGAGCACGCCCACCATGAGCCGCATCAGGTCGGAGGGGCGGTGCACGCGCGCGGGGAGGAGCGGCTCGTCGCCCTCGACCTCGTCGGTGTGGTGCTCACCCGAGTCGTCCCCGGTGCCCCGGCCGGCCGTGCTGCCGGCGTCCGCGGCGGTCCCGGGCGCGGCCGGCTCCCCGGCCTTCCTCATCCTCGCCTCGCCCCCGTCGGCGGTGTGCGGGCGCGGCGAGGCATCAGGGGTGCTCTCCGCGTCCTCGGGATGCACACCCTGCTGCTTCATCGTCTCTTCTTGGTCTCGTATCACCAGTCACCGCCCGCACGATGGTGGCATGCTCCACCGACACACGGGGGCATCAGGGTGCAAACGCGGGGGCGGACAGTCCGTCCGAAGCGCTGCCGCGGGACGAGGGTCACGCACAGTGGTGAGCGCGTCGCACTGTCGGAGGCATGCGGCAGGATGGGACGAATGAGCGAGGACAGCCTTCCTGGGGACGCCCGCCCGGAGTGCACGCAGGACCTGCCGGAGTACGCCGGGCGGGTGCTGGACGTCGCCGACATGATCCCGGCGGGGCGCGTCATGACGTACGGGGACGTCGCCGAATGGCTGGAGGAGGGCGGCCCGCGCCAGGTCGGCCGGGTGATGGCCCTCTACGGCAGCGCCGTCCCCTGGTGGCGCGTGGTGCGCGCGGACGGCGTCCTGCTCCCGGGGCACGAGCTGGAGGCGCTCGGCCACTACCGCGCGGAGGGCACGCCCCTGAAGGAGGCGGCCCGCACGGCCGAGGGCCACCTGCCGCGCGTCGACATCGGACGCGCGCGGTGGGACGGCGGCGGACACCCGGAGGCTCACACCTGACAGCTTCCGCCATCGGACGCGTCCGCAGGTGACCTGTGATCCGTACGAGGGAAACGGGGCACATCCGTGGCATGACGTACGTTCGTGGTGCAAGGGACATGCGGGCCCAGTGAGCCGCACGGGAAGAAGCGGAAGCCCTGCTTCCGTCCGACCCGTCGGCGTAGCGTCGGCTGCACGTGTCCCCCTCACCCCGCCGCCACCGCCCGCCACGCAGGGCGGTCGGCACACCAGCACACCCACCAGGACCGGCGAACCACGTGAGCTCCTCTTCCTCCACCAGGCGCCTGTCGCACCACCCGGTGCGACAGGGGGACCGTGGCGCTTACCGACTGGTGCGTACCCCGCCGGAACGATCGGACCCCCCTCGTCTGGACGCGACACAGCGCGCCGTGGTTGACCATGGGGCCGGACCGCTGCTCGTCCTCGCCGGTCCCGGCACCGGCAAGACCACCACCCTGGTGGAGTCCGTCGCGGCCCGCATCGCGCGCGGCGCGGACCCCGAACGGATCCTGGTGCTGACGTTCAGCCGCAAGGCGGCCGTAGAGCTGCGCGACCGGATGGCGCTGCGCGTCGGAGCGGCGCGCGCACCCCGGGCGACCACCTTCCACTCGTACTGCTACGCCCTGGTCCGCGCCCAGCAGGACAGCGCCCTGTTCGTCGAGCCGCTGCGGCTGCTGTCCGGCCCGGAGCAGGACGTCGCCGTCCGTGAGCTGCTGGCCGGCCAGCCCGACCTGGAGCGGCTGGGCCTGGCGCACGTGCGCTGGCCGGACGAGCTGCGCGCCTGCCTGACCACCCGCGGCTTCGCCGACGAGGTCCGCGCGGTGCTCGCCCGCAGCCGTGAACTGGGCCTGGGTCCGGACGCCCTGGACGCCTTCGCCGGCCGCATCGGCCGCCCCGACTGGCGCGCCGCCGCCGCGTTCCTCGCCGAGTACCTCGACGTCCTCGACCTGCAGGGCGTCCTCGACTACGCCGAACTGGTCCACCGCGCGGTGCTCCTCGCCCGCCGCCCCGAGGTCGCGGCCCAGCTCGCCGCGCGCTACGACGCCGTCTTCGTGGACGAGTACCAGGACACCGACGCCGCCCAGGTGCGCCTGCTGCACGCCCTGGCCGGCGACGGCCGCACCCTGGTCGCCTTCGGTGACCCCGACCAGTCGATCTACGCCTTCCGGGGCGCGGACGTGAACGGCATCCTGGACTTCCCCCGCGCCTTCCCGCGCGCGGACGGCCGCCCGGCCCCCGTCGAGGTCCTGCGGACCTCCCGGCGTTCCTCCGCCGCCCTGCTGGCCGCGACCCGGCTGCTGACCCAGCGCATGCCGCTCACCCGGCTCCCGGCCGACAAGGTGCGCGCCCACCGCGAGCTGACCCCGGTACGGGAGGGCGGCCGCGTGGAGGTCTACACGTACCCGACGCCCGGGACCGAGCTCGACAACATCGCCGACATTCTGCGCCGGGCCCATCTGGAGGACGGCGTGCCGTGGGGCGGGATGGCGGTCCTGGTTCGCGCCGGATCCCGCACGATCCCGGCCGTCCGCCGCGCCCTGACGGCCGCCGGGGTGCCCTTGGACATCGACGGCGACGATGTGCCGCTGCGCCACGAGCCGGCGGTGGCACCGCTGCTGACGGCACTGCGGGCGGTGGCCGCGGCGGAGGCGGGGTGGCGCCCCCGAGAGGCTTCTGATCGGGTCGGGGCTGAGGCCGGGGACGTGCCGGCCGAGGCCTCGAGGGCGGACATATCCACTGGAAGTGGGAGCCTTGTCGGCGGGGACACCGAAAGTGGGAGCCTTGTCGGCGGGGACACCGAAAGCGGAGTCCTGCTCGGCGAGAACGCCGAAGGCGGGAACCCTTCCGGTGGTGACGCCGAAGGCGGGATTCCTTCCGGCCGGGACGTCGCGAACGGCAGCCCTTCCGGCGGTGACGGGCCCGAGCGGGCGGCGTGCTGGCTCGACACCGAGACCGCGCTCACTCTCCTGACCTCACCGCTCGGCGGCATGGACGCCGCCGACCTGCGCCGGCTCGGGCGGGCGCTGCGGGAGGAGGAGCGGGCGGCGGGCGATCCCGTGCCGCCGCCGTCCGACGAACTGCTCGCTCGGGCGCTCGCCGAACCCGAGCGCCTGGTGGCGCACGACCCGGCGTACGCGCGCGGCGCCCAGCGCCTCGGCGCGTTGTTGCGCAAGGCGCGCGAGCGGCTCGCCGGCGGTGGTACGGCCGAGGAGGCGCTGTGGGACCTCTGGGAGGGCACGCCGTGGCCCGCGCGCCTGGAGCGGACCGCCCGCCGGGGCGGTGCCGCCGGACGGAACGCGGACCGCGACGCGGACGCCGTGTGCGCGCTGTTCGCGACGGCGGCCCGCGCGGAGGAGCGCACCGGTGGCCGCGGCGCGCTGAACTTCCTGGAGGAATTGGAGGCCGAGGACATCGCCGCCGACACCCTGGCGGGGCGGGCCGTGCGGCCGGACGCGGTGCGCCTGATGACCGCGCACCGGTCCAAGGGGCTGGAGTGGCGCCTGGTCGTCGTGGCGGGCGTTCAGGAGGGCCTGTGGCCGGACCTGCGCCGCCGCGGCTCCCTGCTGGAGGCCGACCGTATCGGCCGCGACGGGCTCGCCGAACCGCTCACCCCGGGAGCGCTCCTCGCCGAAGAGCGCCGCCTGTTCTACGTCGCCGCCACGCGCGCGCGAGAACGCCTCGTCGTCACCGCGGTCAAGGCCCCGGCCGACGACGGCGACCAGCCCTCCCGCTTCCTGACCGAGCTCGGCGTCGAGCCCAGGGACGTCACCGGCCGGCCGAGCCGACCGCTGTCCGTCGCCGCGCTCGTCGCCGAGTTGCGCGCCACGACCGTCGACCCGCGCGCGTCGGACGCGCTCAGAGAGGCCGCCGCCCGCCGGCTGGCCCGGCTCGCCGCGCTCGCCGACGAGGACGGCCGCCCGCTGGTCCCGTCCGCGCACCCCTACCGCTGGTGGGGCATGTTCGAGCCGACCGAGTCCAAGGTGCCGCTGCGCAACCGCGACCAGCCCGTCGTGCTGTCGGGCAGCGCCCTGGACCAGCTCGCCAACACCTGCGCCCTGCAGTGGTTCCTCGGCCGCGAGGTGAAGGCCGACGCGCCCGCCACCGCCGCCCAGGGCTTCGGCAACGTGGTGCACGTCCTCGCCGACGAGGTCGCCTCCGGGCGCACCCCCGCCGACCTCGACGTCCTCATGGAACGCCTCGACTCGGTGTGGGACGCGCTCGCCTTCGACGCGCCGTGGAAGTCGACCCAGGAGAAGGAGCACGCGCGCGTGGCGCTCGAACGCTTCCTGCGGTGGCACGTCATGGACCGCACGGGACGCACGCCGGTGGCGAGCGAGCACGACTTCGACGTCACCCTCGGAGCGGGCGACTACGAGGTGCGCATCCGCGGCTCCATGGACCGGGTCGAGGCGGACGGCGACGGACGCGCGTACGTCGTCGACTTCAAGACCGGCAAGCAGGCTCCCAGCGCCGCCGAGGTGGCCCGTCATCCCCAGCTGGCCGTCTACCAGCTGGCGGTGCGGGAGGGGGCCGTGGACGAGGCGTTCGACGGCGTGCGCCCCGAGCCGGGCGGCGCCGAACTAGTCCAGCTCCGTCAGGGCGCCGCCAAGCGCGACGGCGGCGAGACCCTGCCCAAGGTGCAGGCCCAGCAGCCGCTGGAGGGGGAGTGGGTCGGCGAGCTGCTCGCGACGGCGGCCGGCAAGGTGCTCGACGAACGCTTCACGCCGACCACCGGCCAGCACTGCGCCCACTGTGCCTTCCGGGCGTCCTGCAGCGCCCGCCCCGAGGGACGCCATGTGGTCGAGTGACATACGGCACCATACGGTCTGAGCTGCGCCTTTTCCGTTCCGGAGGGCGATTGGGCATCCGCTGTCAGTGCCCGCCGCTAGCCTCTTCCGGGTGTCCGCACGCATCACCGATCCCGAGCAGCTCAAGGAGCTCCTCGGCATTCCGTTCACTCCGGAGCAGACGGCCTGCATCACCGCGCCGCCCGCCCCGCAGGTGATCGTGGCCGGAGCCGGGTCCGGCAAGACGACGGTGATGGCGGCCCGCGTGGTGTGGCTGGTCGGCACGGGCCAGGTCGCACCCGAACAGGTGCTCGGCCTCACCTTCACCAACAAGGCCGCCGGTGAACTCGCCGAACGGGTCCGCAAGGCCCTCGTCAAGGCCGGAGTCACCGACCCGGACGTCATCGACCCGGACAACCCGCCCGGCGAGCCGGTGATCTCCACGTACCACGCCTTCGCGGGCCGCCTGCTGACCGACCACGGCCTGCGCATCGGCCTCGAACCGACGTCCCGTCTGCTCGCCGACGCCACCCGCTACCAGCTCGCCGCGCGCGTGCTGCGCGAAGCCCCGGGCCCCTACCCGGCGCTGACCCGCTCCTTCCCGGACCTGGTCAGCGACCTGCTCACCCTCGACTCGGAGCTCGCCGAACACCTCGTGGGCCCCGAGCGCCTGCGCGCGTGGGACACCGAACTGCTGCGCACCCTCGAAGGCGCCAAGCTCACCAACGCCGACCTGCGCAAGGCCCCCGACACCGCCGCCGCCCGCCGGGAACTCGCCGCCCTGGTCCAGCGTTACCGCACCGCCAAACGCGAGCGTGACCTGCTCGACTTCGGCGACCAGATCGCCCTGGCCGCGCAGTTGGCCCGGCTCCCCGAAGTGGGCCGCATCCTGCGCGACGAGTTCCGCGTGGTCCTCCTCGACGAGTACCAGGACACGTCCGTCGCCCAACGCGTCCTCCTGGCAGGCCTGTTCGGCGGCGGCACCGGCCACCCGGTGACCGCCGTGGGCGACCCCTGCCAGGCGATCTACGGCTGGCGCGGCGCCTCCGTCGCCAACCTCGACGACTTCCCCGAGCACTTCGCCCACCCCGACGGCACCGTGGCCGAGCGCCAGGCGCTGAGCCAGAACCGCCGCAGCGGCGGCCGCCTGCTCGACCTCGCCAACGGCCTCGCCGAGCCGCTGCGCGCCATGCACGCGGGCGTGGAGGCGCTCCGCCCGGCGCCCGGCGCCGAACGCGACGGCACGGTCCGCTGCGCCCTGCTGCGCACCCACGCCGAGGAGGTCGACTGGATCGCCGACTCCATCGCCCACCTGGTCCGCACCGGCCAGGAGCCCGGCGAGATCGCCGTGCTGTGCCGTACGGCCACCGACTTCGCCGAGATCCAGGGCGCGCTCGTCGCCCGTGACATCCCCGTGGAGGTCGTCGGCCTCTCCGGGCTGCTGCACCTGCCCGAGGTGGCCGACCTGGTCGCCGTCTGCGAGGTGCTCCAGGACCCCGGCGCCAACGCCTCCCTGGTCCGTCTGCTGACCGGCCCGCGCTGGCGCATCGGCCCGCGCGACCTCGCCCTGCTGGGGCGGCGCGCCCGGCTGCTGGTCTCGCACGCGCGCGTGGACGCCGACGACGACCCGGACCGCCGGCTCGCCGAGGCGGTCGAGGGGGTCGACCCGGCCGAGGTGATCTCGCTCGCCGACGCGCTGGACACGTTCCTGGAGACCCCGCTGGAAGGCGGCGGGGGCGACGACGGGCTGCCGTTCTCGCCGGACGCGCGCGTGCGCTTCGCCCGCCTCGCCACCGAACTGCGCGACCTGCGCCGCTCCCTGTCCGACCCGCTCATGGACGTCCTGCACCGGGTGCTCGCCGTGACCGGACTGGAGGTCGAACTGTCGGCCTCCCCGCACGCCCTGGCCGCCCGCCGCCGCGAGACCCTGTCGAACTTCCTCGACGTCGCCGCCTCCTTCGCCGCCAACGAGAGCCAGGCGAGCCTGCTCGCCTTCCTCGGCTTCCTGCGCACCGCCGCCCAGTACGAGAAGGGCCTCGACAACGCCCTGCCCGGCGGCGAGAACACCGTCAAGGTGCTCACCGCGCACAAGTCCAAGGGCCTGGAATGGGACGTCGTCGCCGTCCCCGGGCTCGTCACCGGTACGTTCCCCAGCGCCCAGGGCCGCGAGAAGTGGACCGCCCAGGCGAAGGTGCTCCCGCACGCACTGCGCGGCGACGCCGACACGCTGCCCGACATCGGGACGTGGGACGCGCGCGGGATGAAGGCCTTCCACGAGGCCATGAAGGACCACCAGCACACCGAGGAACTGCGCCTCGGCTACGTCACCTTCACCCGCCCCCGCTCCCTCCTCCTCGGCTCCGGCCACTGGTGGGGCCCGACCCAGAAGAAGCCCCGCGGCCCCTCCGACTTCCTCCTCGCCCTCTACGACCACTGCGCCGCCGGTCACGGCGAGATCGAGGCGTGGGCGGACGAACCCGCCGAGGACGAGGAGAACCCGGCCCTTCACCGGGCGACCGACGGCCAGCTGTGGCCCCTGCCCCTGGACACCGCCGCCCTGGCCCGGCGCCGCGCGGCGGCGGAGACGGTCCTGGCCCACCTCGACGCCCTCGCCGGCCACCCCGCCGCCGTCCACGACCCGGACACGTACGACGACCCGGACTGGCCGGTACCGCCGGACGAGGAGACCCCCTCGGAGACCCTCTCCGACGAGATCCCGCACGACGAGGTCTCCCACGCCGGTGGCCCTCACGACGGGGCTTCCCACGACGAGATCCCCTTCGACGGGTTCGCCTACGAGGAGGACGCGTACGAGGGAGAGGACCCGGCCGGCTGGGACTCCTGGGACACGAACCGGCCCACGAACCTGCCCGCGGAGCCGCACGGGCCCACGGATGCCCCCCGCCCCCCGCAGGCCCCCCGCCCGACGGTCCCCCACCAGACGCCGCCCCCCGACGCCGGCGCCGTACCGGGTGCCCGCCCGCACCCCGCGCTGCCCGAGCCGAGCCCTCTCACCCCCGAGGAGGCCCGCACCATCGCCTCCTGGGACCGCGATCTCGACGCCCTCACCGGCGAGCTGCTCCGCGCGCGCGCGTCCGTCACGGAGGTCCCGCTGCCGGCGTCGCTGACCGCGTCCCAGGTGCTGCGCCTGGCCGCCGACCCGGACGGCTTCGCGCGGGAACTGGCCCGGCCCATGCCGCGCCCGCCGCAGCCCGCGGCCCGCCGGGGCACCCGCTTCCACGCCTGGGTGGAGGCCCGCTTCGACGAGCTGACGCTGCCCATGCTGGAGCCGGAGGAGCTGCCGGGCACCGAGGCAGAGATCGCCGACGAACGTGATCTCGAGGCCCTCAAGGAGGCGTTCGAACGCACCGAGTACGCCCACCGCACTCCCTACCGCGTCGAGGCGCCCGTCCAGCTGGCCATCGCCGGCCGCGTGGTCCGGGGGCGGATCGACGCCGTGTACCGGCACGGCGACGGCGCGGGCGCGACGTACGAGATCGTCGACTGGAAGACCGGCCACGGCCGGACCGCCGACGCCCTCCAGCTCGCCCTGTACCGGCTCGCCTGGGCCGAGCAGCAGGGCGTGCCCCCGGAGTCGGTCACGGCCGCGTTCGTGTACGTGCGGACGGGCGAGGTCGTACGGCCGGACGATCTCCCGGGCCGGGCCGCGCTGGAACGACTGCTGCTGGGCGAGCCGTACGGTGACGAACCGCACGAACGGGGTGTCACCGCGGGCCGATAGGCTCGTGAGCATGAGCCAGACCCCGGACAGCGCCGTCCGTGAGTACATCGACCAGCACCGCGCCGCCTTCCTCGCCGACCTCGCCGAGTGGCTGCGCATCCCGTCGGTGTCCGCCCAGCCCCAGCACGCCCCCGACGTGCGGCGCAGCGCCGACTGGCTCGCGAGCACCCTCAAGGAGACCGGCTTCCCGACCGCCGAGGTCTGGCAGACACCGGGCGCCCCCGCGGTCTACGCCGAGTGGCCCTCGGACGACCCGCAGGCGCCCACGGTCCTGGTCTACGGCCACCACGACGTGCAGCCCGCCGCACGCGAGGACGGCTGGGACAGCGACCCCTTCGAGCCCGTGGTCCGGGACGACCGCCTCCACGCGCGCGGGGCGGCCGACGACAAGGGGCAGGTGTTCTTCCACACCCTCGGCGTCCGCGCCCACCTCGCCGCCACCGGCCGCACCACCCCGGCCGTCAATCTCAAGCTGCTGATCGAGGGCGAGGAGGAGTCCGGCTCCCCGCACTTCCGGGTGCTGGTCCAGGAGCACGCCTGGCGGCTCGCCGCCGACGCGGTGATCGTCTCCGACACCGGCATGTGGTCCGAGGACACCCCCACGGTGTGTACGGGCATGCGGGGCCTCGCCGAGTGCGAGATCCGGCTGTACGGCCCCGACCAGGACGTCCACTCCGGCTCCTTCGGCGGCGCCGTGCCCAACCCGGCGACCGCCGCCGCCCGCCTCGTCGCCGCGCTGCACGACGAGCACGCGCGCGTGGCGATCCCCGGCTTCTACGACGGTGTCGTGGATCTCACCGACCACGAGCGTGCGCTCTTCGCCGAGCTGCCCTTCGACGAGCGGCAGTGGCTGCGCACCGCCAAGTCGTACGCCACCGAGGGCGAGGCCGGGTACACCACCCTGGAGCGTGTCTGGGCCCGCCCCACCGCCGAGGTCAACGGTATCGGCGGCGGCTACCAGGGCCCGGGCAGCAAGACGATCATCCCGTCCTCGGCGATGGTGAAGCTCTCCTTCCGCCTGGTCGCCGGCCAGGATCCCGACCAGGTCGAGCAGCTCGTGCGCGCCTGGGCCGCCGACCGGCTGCCCGCCGGGATCCGCCACGAGATCACCTTCTCCACGGCCACCCGCCCCTGCCTGACGCCCCTGGACCACCCCGCGCTCCAGTCCGTGGTCCGCGCCATGGGCCGTGCCTTCGGCCGGCCGGTCCGCTACACGCGCGAGGGCGGCTCCGGACCCGCCGCCGACCTCCAGGAGGTTCTCGGCGCACCCGTCCTCTTCCTGGGCATCTCCGTCCCCTCCGACGGCTGGCACGCCCCGAACGAGAAGATCGAGCTGGACCGGCTCCTCAAGGGCGCCGAGACCACCGCGTACCTCTGGGGCGACCTCGCCGAGCACTGGCGCCATGCCCCCTGACCGACCCGGCCGAGGGGGTGCCCCGCGCGGGGCACACTGGAGAGGCCGCCCGCACCGCGCGGCCCCGCCGGACCCGGTCGCCTCCTGCCGCACGTCCCGCTGAACCGCCGCCGAATCAACCGTTGCACCGGGGGAGTTGGAAGCACCCGTGACCACCTGGACCGACCACACCACCGACCGACCCATCTCGCTCACCGCCCCCAGCGGCATCGACCGTGCCGCGCACCACCGGCTCGACGAGGCCTGGCTCGCGGCGGCGTGGAGCCACCCCTCGACCCGCTGCTTCGTGGTCTCCGGCGGCCAGGTCCTCATCGACGAGACGCCCGACGGACGTACCGAACTCGTCATGAGCCCGTCCTTCGAAGCCCCGCTCACCGAGGCGCACCGCTACTTCTTGGGCATCGACGAGGACGGCGTCAGCTACTTCGCCCTCCAGAAGGACGCCCTGCCCGGCCGCATGGACCAGTCCGCCCGCCCGGCGGGCCTGCGCGAGGCGGGCCTGCTGCTGTCGCCGCGCGACGCGGGCCTGATGGTGCACGCGGTCGGCCTGGAGAACTGGCAGCGCACCCACCGCTTCTGCTCCCGCTGCGGCGAACGCACGGTCATCGCGGCGGCCGGCCACATCCGCCGCTGCCCCGCCTGCGGCGCCGAGCACTACCCGCGCACCGACCCCGCCGTGATCATGGCGGTCACCGACGCGGACGACCGCATCCTGCTCGGCCGCCAGGTCCACTGGCCCGAGGGGCGCTTCTCCACCCTGGCCGGCTTCGTGGAGCCCGGCGAGTCCATCGAGCAGTCGGTACGCCGCGAGGTGCTGGAGGAGGCGGGCATCACCGTCGGCCAGGTCGAGTACGTCGCCAGCCAGCCCTGGCCCTTCCCGTCCAGCCTCATGCTCGGCTTCATGGCCCGCGCCACCTCCACCGAGATCGAGGTCGACGGCGACGAGATCCACGAGGCCCGCTGGTTCTCCCGGGACGAACTGGGCGCCGCCTTCGACTCCGGGGACGTGATGCCGCCGTACGGCATTTCCATCGCCGCCCGGCTGATCGAGATCTGGTACGGCAAGCCGCTGCCGACGCGCAGCGGGTTCTGACAGGGCATAAGGTGCCGCACGGGAAGAGGCCCTCGCCGCAGACTGTCCGGCAAGGGCCTCCTCCGGCGCGGCGGCTCAGGCGCCGAGCGCCTGCTTCACCTGGGCCAGGCTCGGGTTGGTCATGACGACCTCGTCGCCGCCCGCGGTGGGCACGACGCGGACGGTCGGCACCGTCTGGTTGCCGCCGTTCGCCTTCTCCACGAAGGCGGCGGACTCCGGGTCCTGCTCGATGTTGATCTCGTTGTACGTGATGCCCTCGCGGTCCAGCTGGCTCTTCAGCCGGCGGCAGTAGCCGCACCACGTGGTGCTGTACATCGTCACAGTGCCCGGCATCTGTTCGCGCTCCTTCGGCGGGTCGGGGAAGTGGTCGCAGTGAGGGAACGTACGTGACGCCGGTGCCATTCCCGGCGGGGGTATGCAGGGGGCGTGCGGCTGTCGCCGTCCCAGGACGTGACGTCCGCCGCGTCAGGAAGCGACCTCCGCGACATGAAAACCTCCACAAGACATGACCTCCACCGCATGAAGGCGTGACCTCCGCCGCATGAAGACATGACCTCCACCACATGAAGGCGTGACCTCCGCCGCATTAATAAGACTGCGAGGCCCCGCCTGTGGACAACCGGCTCACCCGTCTCCGGCGACCTGGCAGCATGGCCGTGTGACAGCAGCAACGCACTCCACCCTTTTCCCGCGGGTACCGGACTCGGCCGACGCGGTGCTCGAAGGGCTCGACCCCGAGCAGCGTGAGGTCGCCACCGCGCTGCACGGTCCGGTGTGCGTGCTGGCAGGCGCCGGCACCGGCAAGACCCGGGCGATCACGCACCGGATCGCCTACGGCGTGCGCGCCGGGATCCTGCAGCCCTCCAGCGTGCTCGCCGTCACCTTCACCAACCGGGCCGCGGGCGAGATGCGCGGCCGCCTCCGCCAGCTCGGGGCCGCCGGGGTCCAGGCCCGCACGTTCCACTCGGCGGCCCTGCGCCAGCTCCAGTACTTCTGGCCGAAAGCCGTCGGCGGTTCCCTGCCCCGGCTGGTCGACCGCAAGGTCCAGCTCGTCGCCGACGCGGCCGCCGCCTGCCGGATCCGCCTCGACCGGGGCGAGCTGCGGGACGTCACCGGCGAGATCGAGTGGTCCAAGGTCACCCAGACCGTCCCCTCCGACTACGCGCTCGCAGCCGCGAAGGCCGGCCGCGAGGCGCCCCGCCACCAGGCCGAGATCGCCCAGATCTACGCCGCCTACGAGGACCTCAAGCGCGACCGCGCGGTGATCGACTTCGAGGACGTCCTGCTGCTGACGGTCGCCGTCCTCCAGGACCGGCACGACATCGCCGACCAGGTGCGCGCCCAGTACCAGCACTTCGTGGTCGACGAGTACCAGGACGTCAGCCCGCTGCAGCAGCGCCTGCTGGACCTCTGGCTCGGCGACCGGGACAACCTGTGCGTGGTCGGTGACGCCAGCCAGACGATCTACTCGTTCACCGGAGCAACCCCCGACTACCTTCTGGACTTCCGCACCCGCCACCCCGGCGCCACCGTCGTCAGACTCGTCCGCGACTACCGCTCCACGCCCCAGGTCGTCCATCTCGCCAACGGACTGCTCGCCCAGGCCCGCGGCCGCGCCGCCGACCACCGGCTGGAACTGGTCTCCCAACGTCCCGCGGGCCCCGAGCCCGCCTACGCCGAGTACACCGACGAACCCGCCGAGGCCGAGGGCGCCGCCCGCCGCATCCGTGAGCTCCTCGACTCCGGCATCCAGGCCAGCGAGATCGCCGTCCTGTTCCGTACCAACGCCCAGTCCGAGACCTACGAGCAGGCCCTCGCCGACGCCGGGATCCCCTACCAGCTGCGCGGCGCCGAGCGGTTCTTCGACCGGCCCGAGGTGCGCAAGGCAGGCGTCGCCCTGCGCGGGGCCGCCCGCTTCGGCGGCAACGACGCCCTCCTCGACGAGGCCGTCGACCTGCCCTCCCAAGTCCGGGCGGTGCTGTCGGGGGAGGGCTGGACGACCACGCCCCCGGCCGGCTCCGGTGCCGCCCGAGAGCGCTGGGAGTCCCTGGCCGCGCTCGTCAGCCTCGCCCAGGACTTCGCCGCCGCGCAGCCCCGGGCCACCCTCGCCGACCTCGTCGCGGAGCTCGACGAGCGGGCCAACGCCCAGCACGCCCCGACCGTGCAGGGCGTCACCCTTGCCTCCCTGCACTCGGCGAAGGGACTGGAATGGGACGTCGTGTTCCTCGTCGGCGTCGCCGAGGGCATGATGCCGATCACTTACGCCCGAACGGACGAACAGATCGAGGAGGAACGCCGCCTCCTGTACGTCGGCGTCACCCGGGCGCGCGCGCACCTGCACGTCTCCTGGGCGCTGGCCCGCTCACCCGGCGGCCGCCCGAACCGCCGGCCCAGCCGCTTCCTCGACGGGCTGCGCCCCGGCTCCGCCGCGGTCGCCGGCCGCACCGGTGCGGGAGCCGCCGGCGGCGTCGAGCGCGGGCACGCCCGCGCAGCCACCGGCACGGGTGGTCCCGCGGTGGCCAGACGGACGCAGCGTGCCCCGGCGCGCTGCCGGGTCTGCGGACGCACGCTCACCGACGCCGGCGAGCTGAAACTGATGCGCTGTGAGGACTGCCCCTCCGACATGGACGAGGGGCTGTACGAGCGGTTGCGGGACTGGCGCGCGGCGCAAGCCCGGCGCAGCGGTCAGCCCGCCTTCTGCGTCTTCACCGACAAGACGCTGATGGCGATCGCCGAAGCCGCCCCGGAGGACGAGGGAGAGCTGGCACGGATCCCCGGGGTCGGCATGCGCAAGCTCAACCGCCACGGAGCCGACGTTCTGGCCATCTGCGCAGGCCAGGTGCCCGAGGAAGGGGACGGTGGGGACTGATGCCAACTCGTCGAAAAAATAGTTTGCGCATGCCCCGGCGATCCCCATAGGTTCTTAGGCACGGGAACAGCGGCCTTCTCGGAGGCCCTGAATCCGTGCTGTACTTGCATATCCGCAGGACTGGTTCATCCAGTCCCCCGAGACGCCGAGAGGAGGCGAGTCCAGTGATCAGCATCAAGAAGAGCACCACCAGCATCGTCAAATTGACCGATCGCTCGGTCGCTTCCGTGTGCATGCTCGGCGTCTCCAACCCGGGCACCGGTCTGTCCGGCATTCGTGCCGTCCGTCCGGCGTCCCTCCTGTCTCTCGCGGCCCTTCCCGTCCGCGAGCGCGATGAGCGACCGACCCAGGCACTGGAAGCGGCAGTAAAGGCACAGGCCCATGCCTATGCCTTTACGGCGACCGGTGCCGGATTCCGGAAGCAGACGACGCAGCACCACCTGATGTGGGCCTTCCGTGGGCCAGAACCCTGGAGTGATCCAGCCTGATCGGCAGTCAGGCCGGCGCCTTCAGGGCCGCGGAACCCCATCCGGGATCCGCGGCCCTTCTGTTTGTCCCGAACGGGACGGCAGAGCGAAGGGGCCTCGGGACAAGGGAAGAACCCGGTACCAGCCGCCACCCGGTCCGACCGGACCGGAACGACCAGACGAGGAAGACAACACCGTGCAACTCGAAGCGCACGCCCCGTCCGTACCGCCTTCGCGAACTCTCCCCCCGCCCGGCCTCACAGAGGACTCCGCCTTGACCCCGCTCACCCCGCTCACCGCGCTCACCGCGCTCGACGACGCCATCGAGAACCTCGGCGTACCCGTCCCGTGCCGTTCCTACGACCCGGAGGTCTTCTTCGCCGAGTCGCCCGCGGACGTGGAGTACGCCAAGTCCCTCTGCCGCACCTGCCCGCTGATCGAGGCCTGCCTCGCCGGCGCCAAGGAGCGGCGTGAGCCCTGGGGTGTCTGGGGTGGCGAGCTGTTCGTCCAGGGTGTCGTCGTCGCCCGGAAGCGGCCGCGTGGCCGCCCGCGCAAGAACCCGGTCACGGCATGAAGACCGCAGGAACGATCGACCGTCCCCTCACGCACGACCCCCAGAAGCAGGCCCCGATGAAGCCGTCCACCAATGAGCCCACCGGCTCCGCGACCTCAGACGTCACCACCACCGGCGCGAACGACTCGCGTCAGAACAGGACCCGAGAGATGCAACTCATCCCAGAAGCCCTGGCTCGTGCACATATGCACGACCGGATGCAGGAGGCGCGGCAGGAGCGCCGGGCCATGAGCCTGGTGGCCGCCCGCCGGATGCAGCGCCGAGCCGAGCGCGCCTCGCGGCGCGCCCGCCGGGCGCTGGCCATGGCCGTCATGCAGTGAGCGCCGCACTCGAAGCGGTGGCCTCCTGACCCGGAGAAGCGAGCCTGTGCCGCGGGGGCCGGTCCGGTCGGACCGGCCCCCGCGCCGCGTTACAGGGGGAGTGAAGACGGCTCGCCCTCGGTGACTCACCGCCGGACGGCCCGACGTCACGCCTCGGCCGCCGCGTCCCCCTCCTCCTCGATCTCCTCCTCGAACTCGCCCTCCGCGAACCCCGGCAGCCACTCCTCCAGCTCGTCGCGGAGGCGGACCGTGGCGTTCAGCTGGCACAGGACGCCGATCGTGCTGAGGGTCACTCGGTGGATCAGCAGGTACGCCGGGGGAAGGTTGAGCTGCTTGCCGAGCTGGTAGGCGGGGGAGCGGATGTCCGCCACGCGGGCCGCCTGGCTGCGTATCCAGCCGCGGGTGAAGGTGAACTCCTCGACGAGGGCCGGTTCGATGATCGGCAGGAGGTAGTCGAGGACGGCGTCGGGGTCCAGCTCGATGGACTCCTTGACGAATCCCTCGGCGCAGAGCAGGTCGTAGACGGCCTGCGCCTCGCCGTCCAGGGTCATGCGCAGCGAGTCGCCGATGGGGGCCGGCAGGCCGCCCGGGAGGCGGTCGACCGTGCCGAAGTCCAGAACACCCAGGCGCCAGTCGTCCTCGCCGGCCGGGCCGCCGGGCAGCAGGCGGAAGTTGCCGGGGTGCGGATCGGCGTGCAGCAGGCCCGTGCGGGCGGGGCCGGAGAAGAGGAAACGGGCGAGGAGCTGGCCGGCCCGGTCGCGCTGTTCCTCGGTGCCGTCCGCGATGATCTCCGAGAGCGGGATGCCCTCGATCCACTCGGTGATCAGCACCTGGTCGCACTGGTGGACCACGGCGGGCACCACGAAGTCCGGGTCGCCCGCGAACTCCTCGGCGTGCTCCTGCTGGGCCTGCGCCTCCAGCCCGTAGTCCAGTTCCTCCGAGACGCGGTCCTTCAGCTCCATGATCAACGGCTTGATGTCCATGCCGGGGATCAGCGGCCCCAACAGGCGTGAGAAGCGGCTGAGTTGATTGAGGTCGGAGAGCAGGGCCTCGCCCGCCCCCGGGTACTGCACCTTGATCGCGACCTCACGGCCGTCGTGCCACACCCCGCGGTGCACCTGGCCGATCGAGGCGGCCGCGGACGGCTTCTCCTCGAACTCCAGGAAAAGCTCCCGCCAGTCCTCGCCGAGCTGCTCCGCGAGCACCGTGTGCACGGTACGCGTCGGCATCGGCGGCGCCGCTTCCTGGAGCTTGGTCAGGGCCGCCCGGTAGGGCCCGGCGATCTCCTCGGGCAGGGCCGACTCGAAGACGGACAGGGCCTGCCCGAACTTCATCGCGCCGCCCTTGAGCTCGCCGAGCACCTTGAAGAGCTGCTCCGCGGTGCGCTGCTGCAGTTCGCGGCCGACGAGCTCCGCGGACTCGCCGACGATCCGCTTGCCCAGGCCCCAGGTCGCCCGGCCGGCGAAGCCGAGCGGCAGCGCGGCGAGCTTGGCGGTCCGGGTGACCGCCTTGCGGGGAAGATCAGACATGCGCCCTCCAAGTCCCAGCCGGGCGCGCCGCGCCTGCCCGACGGCGTACCTCCGTTGACGACCGTTCCACCGCCATTGTCTCGTGTGCCTTCCCGTCTTCGGAGGGGCGTTCGCCCTTGGCTTGGTCCGTACCCCTCCCGGCCGCCCCGCAGGGGCAGGCCGGGTGGGCCCAGAGCGGTCGCGTGTGCCACTGGAGAGCCGGTACGGACACCTCCCAGCGGGCTCCCGTGCTGGTGGGGCGGCGGCCGTCGAGAAAGGCGAGGGCGTGCGCGGCCGCCAGGCCGGCGACGGTGGTGGCCAACGTCACGTCGCATGGGCGGACGTGGCGCTGCCGGCCCGAACGCCACTGGGCGACCAGACGGGGCCATGTCGGATCCCGGTCGGTGCGGTCCTCGTGCAGACAGCGGGCGCAGCCCGTCTCGCCCGGCAGGACGAAGGGGCCGACCACGCCGGTGCCCTCGACGACCCCGGCGTACAGGTGGGGCGTACCGGACGTGATCAAGGGCTCGGCGGTCTCGGGGGCGGGGGCGTGCACCGCGACGTCGTCGCGTGGGGCGAGGATCACCAGGGCGAGGCCGGGGCCGGCG
>NZ_JBHMCY010000022.1:0-99005 GCF_042430725.1 Streptomyces cinereospinus
CCCGCCGGCTTCGGGCAAAGGGGCAGTGAGCGCCTGACCCCCGCGGCGGGTGAGTCCGTTGGTGCAGCCGGCCTCGAGGTGACGTCGAGGGGGATGACCAGGACTGATCGGCGGTCGGGCGCCACATGGGGGCCATGCGCATGCAGCCCGCGGCCGCCTGGTGGAAAAGTCGCACCGACCGGGGGAGCATGAGGTGGCGGCGCCGTGTCATACGGGCCGGCCGGGCACGGGCTTCGGCGCCGTGCCTCATGGGCGGCTCGGGTCCTCATGCCTTCGCGCGCGAGGGGCGGAAGCCTTGCCCGGGTCGGAGGATCACGAAGGGCGACTGCTCGATGAACAAGAGTCTGCGCAGACACGTGCAGGTGCGAGAGGACTCGGCGGCGCGGCGATGCGGGTACGGACATGACTCCCCCAGCAGCAGTAAGGTACGCGTAGTTGCGTACCTCTGGGAAGGTACGCAATCAGGCGTACCTTGTCGAGGGGTGAAGTGATGACGGCAGGCGAGTTGGTGCACCCTCGCGCCGAGGAGTTGCAGGTGGGGCCCATCCTTTTGGCGCTGGCCGACGCGAACCGGCGTCGGGTTGTGGCCCAGCTGGCCGAGCGGCCGGATGAAGAGCGGCTGTGCGCTTCCTTCGACCTGCCGGTGGCCAAGTCCAGTCGCACCCGTCACTGGCGGGTACTGCGCGAGGCGGGCCTGGTGTATCAGCGCGATGCCGGGAACGGTCTCTACATACGCCTCCGCAAGGAGGACTTGGACCGCCGGTTCCCGGGCCTGATCCAGGCCGTCATCGCCGCAGGCCAGGCGAGCTGAACCGCGTCAACGCGCTGCAAGACAGACGCCGGGGAAGTACGGGAAGACGCTGACCTGTCTCGGCGGGACCCAGAATCTGTGCGCTCGGTGCCGTCCGTACAGGGAGCAGCCCGGCCAGCAGATCGGCCTCCAGGGGCGGGCACACGCTCTCCCCGTGAGACCTTGGAGATCGTCGGTGGGCTCCGGGTCCTTGCAGATCAGCGTGTCGTGGTCGGGACCGAACAGCGGGCTCTTGTCGCGGTCGATGGGCTGAGCCGAAGCTCAGGAGTTGTCACCGGCGACGCCGGATGAGCTGGCGGAGAGGACCGGTCGAGGCACGTTTCTTGTCACCGATCAGGCATCCCACCTGTCACAACCGCCCGTTCGGCAGACTTTCTGTCACCAGTACCGAAGTCTCTGAGTTCATGGATACCCCAACGCTGCCGTGCTCAGGGCTGAGCCCTTCCACAGCGAGGCGGAAGAGGCGGTCGGCCTGGGTCTCGGGGTCCTTGTGGTGCTCGGTGGCCAGGGCGATGCCGACGGCGAGGGTCAGCAGGTCGTGAAAGGTGACGTGCGGTGCAACCGCCTTGTCGCGAACGGCCCGCTGGAGCAGGGGAGTTCCGGCCGCTGCGATTCTGTTGCCACAGGAGTGCGGGGAGGGTTCCTCGGCGGGAGGCTCGTAGCTGAGGGTGTCGGCGAATCCGCGGGCTGAGACGGCGTAGAGGACGAGGGCGTGGAACCACTCCAGGAGGGCGGTGCGGCAGTCCTCGGTCGCACTCAGCCGGTGGGCGTGCTCGCACAGGTCCTCGATGCGCTCCTGGAAGACGGCTTCGAGCAGGGCACGGCGGGTGGGGAAGTGACGGCGCACGGTCGCCGAACCGACGCCCGCGGTGCGGGCGATCTGCTCCTGGGATGCCTCGGCGCCGTGCGCGGCGACCTCGGCTTTGGCGACGGCGAGGATGCGCTGGTAGTTGCGTCGGGCGTCCGAGCGCTGACTGGTCATGATCTCCTCATTGCTAAACGGCGGCCCCCGCCATATCTTAGCGGCAGGCAAAGCGGCGGGCCCCGCCGTTTCCTGCCTCCGATATGTGAGGAGCAGCAACCATGCCCATCAACCGCGATACCGTCCTGGTCACCGGAGCCACCGGCCAGCAAGGCGGGGCCACGGCCCGCGCACTCCTGGCCGCCGAGGTGCCCGTACGTGCACTCGTACGCGATCCGCGGTCGAAGTCCGCCCAGGCGATCGAGGCGCTGGGCGCCGAGCTGGTGCGGGCGGATCTCTCCGACCGGGCCTCCCTCGGCCCAGCGGTCGAGGGAGTCCGCGCGGTGTTCTCGGTGCAGACGCCGCCCATGACCGAGACCGGCGTGGACTTCGCGGGCGAGCTCGCCCAAGCCACCAACCTGGTGGACGCGGCGAAGGCTGAGGGAGTACGGCAGTTCGTGCAGTCCTCGACCAGTGGAGTCGGTGAGCACACCCGGGTCGCCGGCTGGGCCGAGGGCCGCTGGGCGGCGATGGCGGACTACTTCCACACCAAGCAGGCGATCATAGAGGCGGTGCGGGGTGCGGGCTTCGCCCGCTGGACGGTGATCAAGCCCGCCTTCTTCATGGAGAACCTGCCCCTGCTGGCACCCAAGGGGCCGCGGGGCGGACTGCTGACGGTACTGAAGCCGGAGACCGAACTGGCCCTGGTGGCCGTGCGGGACATCGGCACGGCTGCGGCGCACGCCCTTCGAGACCCTGACCGGTTCCACCAGGTGGAACTGGAGCTGACCGGTGACCTGCGCACGATGGAGCAGATCGCGCAAACCCTGTCCGCCGCCTGGGGCGTGCCCGTGACCGCACCCTCCATGAGCCTGGAAGAGGCCCTCGATGCGGGCATGCCGACGTGGGGAGCCGGACACGAGTGGAACAACGCGATCGTCCAGCCCGCCCGGCCCGAGTTCGCCCGGGAGTTGGGGATCCCGGTCACCACCTTCGCCGAGTGGGCGGATGAGCATCTGACACCCGTGTCCGGCTAGTACTCCGGTCTGACTTCGCGATCTTGTCGCGGACCCGGCTGGGCACGGGTACGGCCACCGCGTGATCATCGGGGGTTGTGTGGACTCCTGAAGATCGTGCGGTGGCCGCAGGCCATAGCGTAGACCCTGCCCGCTGGCGGGCGATGTTCGACCAGGTCATGGCCCGGATTGCGGGACGGTTCGGGCGAGTCGAGCCCCGGGCGAGTGCTCGCGCCTACCTGCTTGGGTTGCTGTCGCCGCGGAGCTGGTCCGCGTCGCCGGTGTCCGCTGGAGCGTCGAGGAGTGCTTCCAGGCCGCCGAGGGCCAGGTCGGACTCGACCACTACCAGGTCAGGCACGGGACCTCATGGCACCGGCACATCACGCTCGCCATGCCCGCCCTGGCCTTCCTCACCGCCGTCGCCGTCGGCGCAGCCCCCAACCCGTCCGCCGGTCCGCACCACTCCGCCAGCAGCCGCGAGCCGATCAAGCCGACCGTCCCGGAGATCCGCCACCTGCTCGCAGCCGTCTTCAACCCACCAGCCCTGTCAGCAACCAGGCTGCTGCACTGGTCCGACTGGCGCAGACGCCCCCAGGCAACAGCCCGCCGCAGCCACTACCAACGACGGTCTCCCGACGAACCTGCTGGATAGATCACGAAACCGCACTGGAGTACTAGAAGAAGCCCAGCTTCTTCGGCGAGTACGAGACGAGAAGGTTCTTCGTCTGCTGGTAGTGGTCCAGCATCATCTTGTGCGTCTCCCGGCCGATCCCGGACTGCTTGTAGCCGCCGAACGCCGCGTGCGCCGGGTAGGCGTGGTAGCAGTTGGTCCAGACGCGGCCCGCCTGGATGGCCCGGCCGGCGCGGTACGCCGTGTTGATGTCGCGGCTCCACACGCCCGCCCCGAGGCCGTACGACGTGTCGTTGGCGATCTTGATGGCGTCGTCGAAGTCCTCGAACGAGGTGACCGAGACGACCGGGCCGAAGATCTCCTCCTGGAAGACGCGCATGCGGTTGTCGCCCTCGAAGATCGTGGGCCGCACGTAGTAGCCGCCCCTCAAGTCGCCGTCGAGGTCGGCGCGTTCGCCGCCCGTGAGGACCTTGGCGCCTTCCTGCCGGCCGATGTCGATGTACGACAGGATCTTGGCGAGCTGCTCACTGGAGGCCTGCGCGCCGATCATGGTGTCGGTGTCGAGCGGGTGCCCCGGCCTGATCAGTTCGGTGCGGGCGACCGCCGCGGCCAGGAAGTCGGGGTAGTTGCCGCGCTGGATCAGTCCGCGGGACGGGCAGGTGCACACCTCGCCCTGGTTCAGCGCGAACATCGTGAAGCCTTCGAGTGCCTTGTCGCGCAGCTCGTCGTCCTTCTCCCACACGTCGTCGAAGAAGATGTTCGGCGACTTGCCGCCCAGCTCGAGCGTGACCGGCTTCAGGTTCTCCGCCGCGTACTGCATGATCAGCCGTCCCGTGGACGTCTCTCCGGTGAAGGCGACCTTCGCCACCCGGGGGCTGGAGGCGAGCGGCCTTCCGGCTTCCGGGCCGAAGCCGTTGACGATGTTCAGCACGCCCGGCGGGAGCAGGTCGGCGACGAGGCCAAGCCAGTAGTGGACGGAGGCCGGGGTCTGTTCGGCGGGCTTGAGGACGACCGTGTTGCCCGCGGCGAGGGCGGGCGCGAGCTTCCACGTCGCCATCAGGATGGGGAAGTTCCACGGGATGATCTGCGCGATCACGCCCAGCGGCTCGTGGAAGTGGTAGGCGACCGTGTCGTCGTCGAGCTCGCTGAGCGAGCCCTCCTGGGCGCGTAAGGCGCCGGCGAAGTAGCGGAAGTGGTCGATGGCCAGCGGGATGTCGGCCGCGAGGGTCTCCCGGACGGGCTTGCCGTTCTCCCAGGTCTCCGCGACCGCGAGCGGCTCCAGGTGGGCCTCCATGCGGTCGGCGATCTTCAGCAGGATGTCGGACCGCTCGGTGGCCGGCCTGCGTCCCCAGCCGGGCGCCGCCGCGTGCGCCGCGTCCAGTGCCGCCTCGACGTCCTCCGCCGTGCCGCGGGCCACCTCGGTGAACGGCTGCCCGGTCACCGGACTCGGGTTGTCGAAGTACCGCCCCTTGACCGGAGGCACGTACGCGCCGCCGATGAAGTGGTCGTAACGGGGCTGGTAGGAGACGATCGCGCCCTCGCTCCCGGGCGCCGCGTAACGGGTCATGCTGCACCGGCCTCCTTCGGCAACGCCGCCCGCCGTCGGGCGGCTCTGCGCCGGAGGGTAGGGAGGCGGACGTTGCATCCAGGTTGCGGCCGCGGCGGCGCGTCGCCCGGGGAGTGGTGGGGTGTCGTGCCGTCACGACCCCCTGGGGCGGAACAGGCTGCCGTCACCGGTGCGGACTCTTTCGGGTGAAGGTCCGTGGCGTCGAGGACGGCACGGGGTATCCCTCCCGGAGGATCCTGGACCGATCACTGGAGTTCCCATGCGCGTCCGCACCCTCCTGACCGCACTGATCACGACGGTGGCCGCGATGTCCCCGGTCTCGGCCGCCCACGCGGCCACCGGGTCGCCGCCGGCGGCGAGGGCCCAGTGTGCGCAGGGCCATATCTGCCTGTGGGAGCACCCCGACTTCCAGGGTTTCCAGTGGGGCGGCCCGCCACCCCCGAACGAGGAGCCCGACGGCTGCGACGACTTCACCGAGATCTCACCCGGATCGGTCATCAACAACTCCGGCCGGACCTACTACGTCTTCCGCGAAGGCACGTGCAGGAACGCGGGACGCACCATGGAACTGCCCCTCGGGGAGTCGCCGCGGTTCCCGTGGCGGGTCGGCTCCGTCTCGTGGTGCCGAAGCTGCTGATCGGGTCCGGCACCACGAGACGGAGCCGCAGCCGTACCAGCCGCAGCCGCGTCGATCGCGAGGCGCACGGTGGTCACGCGGGGTCCGGCGAGCGGCGGGCCTGAGCGGGCGGTGGCGCGCCGAGCCCCGCGTCGCGCGCCTGCGAGACGGCCTCGGCCCGGTGGGCGACGTGGAGCTTGGCGAAGATACGGCTCACGTTGTTGCGGACGGTCTTGTCCGAGAGGACCAGCTCGCGGGCGATGCGCCGGTTGTCGTACCCCCGCGCGACCAGTTCGAGGACTTCGGTCTCCCGGCGCGTCAGTTCGGGGAAGGGCGGGCCGGGTTCGGTCCGGCGGGAGCCGGCCAGCTGGGCGGCGATCCGGTCGGCGATCTCGGGTCCGAAGACCGCCCCTCCGGTCGCGACGGTCCGCACGGCGTTGAGCACCGCGTCCCGCCCCGACCCCTTGACCAGGTACCCGCGCGCCCCCGCGCGCAACGCGGCGAGGAGACTGGCGTCGTCCTGCGCCATCGTCAGCATGAGGACCGGCAGCCCGGGGTGGCTCGAACACAGCCTGCGTACGGCCTCCGTGCCGGAGATGCCGGGCAGTCCGGCATCCATGACGACCACGTCCGGCCGGGTGTCGTCGACGAGGACGTCCAGCGCTTCGGCGTCCCCCGCCTCGCCCACGACGCCGATGTCCGCGGCACTGTCCAGGGCGGCGCGCAGTCCGGAGCGGAACAGGGGGTGATCGTCGACGATCAGGACCCGCAGGAGCGGGCGGTCTTCGATGGTGTCTGCCACGCCCGCATGCTACTTGTAGTGGCGTGATCACCAAGGGTAGCGGCCGGGGGGCGGTCGATGCGCGGCGGCCGCGCCAGGTCGCGGCCCCGGAGCGCGAGTGGGCGGCGGCCGCCTTCTGCCTCCTGCTGTGCGTCGCGTCCGTGCTGGGCTGGGGAGCGCTGTGCACGCTCCACCCGCCGTCGGGCGGCTGGCGCCTGGACATGGGGACGGACCTGTCCACGGCCCTGGTCGGCCTGCCGTGCGCCGTCCTGGGCTTCCTCGTCCTGGTACGCCCCGCCGACCGTACGGCGGGCTGGCTGCTGCTCGCCACCGGGCTCGGGCTCACGCTGCCGCTGTGCACGGGGCAACTGGTCGTCCTGGCCGAGCCCGGCCCGGGAGCGCGCCTCGCCGCGCACCTCGTCGCCCAGCTGTGCTCGCTGGCGCACGGCTACGCGATGGTCGTGCTGCCCCTGACCTTCCCGGCGCCCCGCCGCGCGGGACGCCTGGTCCGCCTGTACGCGGCGGCACTGGCGGCGGCATGCGTCCTGATCACGCTCGTCGCCACGGCCACGGAGGACGCGCCCGGCACGGGCCCGCACCCGTTGCGCGGGACCCTCTGGGAACGCGCGGCCCTGGCCGTCCTGGAGCCCTGCGCCGCCGCGAACCTCTTGCTCATCGTGCTCTGCGCCCTGGTGAACGCGTCCGTCGTCGCCCGTCGCTGGCGCCGGGCCGGCCGGTGGGCGCGCCGCGAGGCCGTCGCCTTCGCCGCCGCGTACCTCCCCTGGACGTACGGGGACATCGTCGAGGAACTGCCCGGGACGCCCTCCTGGACGGTGATCGCGGCCTTCACCACCGGAGCGGCCGGCTGGTACGCGGCGGTCGCGTACGTCATCGGCAAGGGCGGCATGTGGCAGATCGACCGCACCAGCCGCCGCCTGCTCGTGACCGCCGTCGTCGTCACCGCGGTCGTCGTCGCCTACACGGCGGCCGCGGCCACGGTCTCCACGGTGCTGCCCGACGCCGACGGGGCCGGGGCGTTCGCCGTCGCGGTCGTCGCCGTGCTGATCGGCTCCGGTCTGCGGCCGCTCACCGGGTGGGCGAGCCGCCGCGTCGACCACCTCTTCCACGGCAGGAGCGCGGCACCGTACGAGGCCGTGCGCGGGCTCGCCCGGCGCCTGCGCGAAGCGCCGGAACCGGACGACGTCCCGGTGGTGCTGTGCCGTTGCGCGACGGAGGACCTGCGCTTCCCCATGGCCCTGGTCGAGGTGGCGACCCGCTCCGGCCCGTGCGTCCTGGCCACCACCGGAGGGTCCTGGCGGGGGGAGGGGGCACACGAGTTCCCGTTGCGCCACCACGACGAGGTGATCGGCACGCTGCGGGTGGCGCCGCGCTCGGGAGAGCCGCACCTGTCGGGCCGGGACGCCGAGCTCCTTCAGCTGCTGAGCGACCAGGCCGCGCCCGCGATGGCCGCGCTGCGGCTGATCCAGGACGTACGGGCCGCCCGGCGGCAACTCGTCCTCGCCCGCGAGGAGGAGAGGCGTCGGCTGCGCCGGGAGCTGCACGACGGCCTCGGCCCGCTGCTCGCCGCGGCCCGGATGCACCTGGACACCGCCCTGGCGGTGCTTCCGCCGGGCGCCGCGGAATCCGTCCCGCCCGCCGCCCCGTCCGTACCCTCGGCGCGGCCACCGGCGTCGCCATGGGCGTCGGCCGCCGTGGGCGTGGAGACCGCGCTGCGGCCCGCCGTCGAGGCGATCGCCCAGGCGACGGCCGAGGCCCGGCGTCTCACCGACGGCCTCGGCCCGGCCGTGCTGACCGAGCAGGGACTCGAGTCGGCGCTGCGGGAAATGGCGCAGACGCTGGCGACGCCCGGGATCGTGATCACGGTGGTCACGGAAGCGGAGCCGGAGCTGGAGCCAGGCTTGGCCCGGGGCTGGGCACCGGGTGGGGCTGCCGGGCCGGTGCCGGAGTCGGTTTCGGGCCGGGACCCCGGACCGGTGCCGGACTCGGCACCCGACCGGGACGCCGGACCGGAGCCGGAGCCGGAGCCGGTTCCGGGAGCGGCGGAGTGCGGGGCGGCGCCCGGATCGTCGTTGCCCGCGGCCGTGGAGAGCGCCGTGTACCGGATCGCGGCGGAGGCGCTCGCGAACACCGTCCGGCACGCGGGCGCCACCCGGTGCGAGGTCCGTCTCGCCCGGCATCCCCACGCCGCCGTCCTTACCGTCGTCGACGACGGCACGGGACTGCCCGCCCGCGTCCGTCCCGGCGCCGTGGGACTGGCGTCCATGGCCGAACGGGCCCGGGAGCTGGGCGGCGTCTGCGAGGTGACGAGCGGCCCGTCCGGCACCCGGGTGTACGCGGTGCTGCCGACGGCCGCCGTAGCGTCCCCGCCCGGGTCCTCGCTCCCGTCTGTCCCGGCCGCGGGACGGGACGGAGACGAGACCGGCGCCTCATGCGCCCGGGACACCGGGCGGCGGAAGCTCTGAGCACGGCGCCGGAACGGCCGGCGCCCCGTGGCAGAGGAAGTCACCCATGACCATCCGCACCCGTCTGCGGTCGGCGACGGCCGCGGCGGCGGCCGCGGCGGCGATCGTCCTGACCGCGCAGACCGCGGTCGCCGCCCCGCAGGCCACCGGCCGCTGGGACATGCCCAACGGCGTGCTGTGGGCCCAGACCAGCCGCGAGTTCGGCGACGTGGCCTACCAGCGCACCGGAAGCACCGCCGCCAACGTCTCCATCGGCTTCGTCGACAGCGACGGAGAGCGCCGCTCGCACACCCAGCTCCTGCGCAGCGGCCAGAGCATGGGGTTCCGCTGGGCCCGGGCGAGCGTCCCCGCCGAGTGCGTGACGGTGTTCGTGCAGTTCACCAACGAACGCGTCGCGCACGAGCTGTGCGGCTGACACCCGCACCACCCCCGTTCCGTTTTCCCGAGAGAAGGAGCACCGACGTGCCGACCACCCGCCGACTCCTCGTCCTGTCCACCGTCCTGGCCTCCGCGGCGCTGTTCGCGGCCCCACCGGCCAGTTCCGCGCCGAGCGGCTTCGAGCGCTGCCCCGCCGGCCACTTCTGCCTGTTCGACGGCCCGGACGGCACCGGCCTCATGGCCAGCTTCCGCAGCGGCTCACCCGACCTCGCGCGGCAGAGCATGGACAACCGGGCGTCGTCCCTCGCCCACAACGTCCCCGGCACGGTCTGGTGCGTGTACGACGAGCGCGGCTACGCCGGCACCGAGTACGCGCGCGTGTATCCGGGGGCCGCGGGCCCGTTCCAGCCCGAGTGGGACAACAGGGTCAGCTCCGTCCGGCTGGGCGAATGCAGCCCCTGACGCCGACGCCGACCGCCGGCCACTCCCTTCGACGAACCACCACCCGCAATCGCACAGGAGATTGAGATGAGCAAGATCCGTAAAGCGCTCGCCGTCATGGCGTTGAGCCTCGCCCCGCTCGCGGCGGCGGCGCCGGCCCACGGCGAGGGATCCGGCGTCACCCCGCCGCCGGCCGGGACCGCGGCGGCGCGCGGGCTGGACTTCCGGGTCCCCGGAGTGATCATCTGGGCCACCCCGCTCCAGCCCTCCACCCGGCTGGGCCTGGGCAGCCCCGGCCAGGGATTCGAGATGATCAGCAACGGCGGGCCCTGGGACTACTACACCTGCGACAACGGGGTGACGACCAACTTCTGGCTGTACGGCCGGAATCTCGCCACCAACGTCGTCGGATACGTCCCCGACTGCAACCTCGTCGGCTGACGACGGGACCGAGGAGAGGGGAATCGCCGTGGCCGAGTGGATCCTGGCCTTCGACGCCGACTGCCGGTTGTGCGCGGACGTGATGGAGCGGACGGGCGGCGTGCTCGCCGACGCCGGGCTCACCGCGGCTCCCCTCTCCGACCCTCGGGTCGGGGACCTGCGCCGGCACGCACGCGGCCCGGACGCCGCCTGGGCGCCCACGCTGGTCCGGGTGGGCCCCGGCGGTGTGCGGGCCTGGACCGGGACCGCGCTGTCCCTGCGGCTGGCGGTGCTCCTCGGCCCCGTCGGCTCGCTGCGGGTGGCGCGGGCGCTGCGCGAGGCGGACGTGGTGCGGCGCTCCGGCCGGCGGACGCTGCTGAAGTCCCTGCCCGGGGTGGCGCTCGGGACGTTCCTGCTCTCCGGCGGCCTGACCACGCCGGCGTCCGCCCGGGCGGCGGCGCGGCCGCGGGCGGGTGACGCGCCGGCCGACCGGGGCCCGCGCGCGCCGTCCGACGTCGCCCGGCTGATCACGTACCCCGACCTGTCGGCGTACCCGGAGGCCGACCGCAAGGCGATCTTCCGCGCGGCGCCCGAGGCGGTGCGGCGCGAGCTGTGGACGGCGCACTTCGCCCACTACCGGGCGCGGCACCCGGAGCTGAGTCCGGCCCGGTGTGCCGTCGTCGACCGGGCGACCCGCCTGGCGGCGACCGTCTTCGCGGACGGCGCGGACGGCGCGGACGGCGCGGACGGCGCGGACCGGGCCGCCGCGGCCGAGCTCCGGGCCCTGGAGGACGCCGCGCACGCGGCGTTCGGCCCGGCCGGGACCCGGGCGCTGCTGTGCACGCTCGGCCCGCCCGACCGCCGGGGCGCCACGGCGGCCCCGGTCCTCGCCGGAGTCGCCGCCCTCCCGGAGTGCGACGCCCGGTGCAAGGTCGACGGCTGCGGCCGCGGGCAGATCTGCGACGCGGAACCGTGGAACTGCACCCGCACCACGCGCGGCTGCGGACTGCTGTGGCTGGACCCGTGCGACGGCCGGTGCCTGTAGCGATCCCGGCGGCACGTCACGACAGGCCCCGGAGCCTGTCCGGCCGGGCCCGTCCGTCGCGGCCGGGCCCGGGGCGCGCGGCCCGCCGCGGTGCCGCCAGCTCGGATTCGAGGGCGGCCAGGCGGGCCCGGACCGCCGCCGTCGGCCGGACCGCGGCCAGCGACCGCCACACGTCCAGGTCTTCCTCGCCCCACGGCGCGTGCGCCCAGTCGGCCAGCAGGTCGGGATCCCGGCGGGCGATCAGCGCCGCGCGCAGGCCGTCCGCGAGGTGGCGCCGGAGCCGGACGACGGCCGGAGCCTGGGAGGCGGGCAGCAGCGGGCCCGGGTACGCGGTCAGGGCGCTGGTGACCGCACCGGCCGCCAGCCGGCGCTCCACGACGGTGACGTCCGCTTCGACGGGCGCCGTGAGGCGGTAGGGGCGCGAGGCCAGCAGTCCGGGGCCGAGCATCCGGCGCAGCCGGGCGAGTTCCGCGCGCAGGGTCACGGGCGTCACCGACTCGTCGTCGTACAGGGCGCACAGCAGTGCGTCGCCGGTCAGGCCGCCGGGGTGGCGGGCGAGCAGGACGAGGATCTCGCTGTGCCGGCGGCTGAGCCGGACCCTGCGGCCGCCGGCCGTCAGCAGCGCCTGGTCCCGGCCGAGCGCGGCCAGCCGGGGCGCCCGGGTGCCGGGACGCGCGGGGGCGAGCAGCGCCAGCTGGGACTCCGCCGCCCGCGCCACGGCCTGGACGAAACCCAGGCTGTGCGGGTGGGCCAGGCCGTCCCCGCCGGTGATGTCCACGGCACCGAGCACGCGTCCCGTGCGCGGATCGTGCACCGGCGCGGCCGCGCAGGTCCACGGATGCGCGCGCCGGACGAAGTGCTCGGCCGCGAACACCTGTACCGGGCGGTCGAGTGCGACCGCCGTGCCCGGCGCGTTGGTGCCGACCGCGCTCTCCGCCCAGCGCGCCCCCGGCACGAAGTTCATCCGCCCCGCCTGCCGCAGTGCCGACGCGTGCCCCTCGACCCACAGCAGCCTGCCGTGCGCGTCGCACACCGCCAGCAGGTGCCGGCCGTCCGCGGCGAACGTTCCCATGAGCTCCCGGAACAGCGGCACCACCGGGGCCAGGGGGTGCTCGGCGCGGTGGACGCCGAGGTCGCCGTCGGTGAGTTCGACGTCGGCGGTGCCGTCCGGACGGACCCCGGCCCGCGCCGAGCGCCGCCACGAGTCGGCGACCACCTCGCGCACCGGCCGCGGCACCGTACCGGCCTCGGTGAAGGTCTCGTACGCGCGGTGCAGCGCGCGGACGCGCTCGGCAGGGTCGGCCCCCGGCTCCAGGGCCACCCAGGGATCGGTCAACGTCGCCTCCCGCAGGGTGGTGCGCTGGGGACATCGTCGCTCCACGGGTGCGCGCCGACAACCGTTTCGACGGGCGGCCCTCCAGCCGAGTGTCCGCTCAGCGGACGACCGTGACCGGATCACGCTCTTGACGGAGCATCAGCACCTGACTCAGCATCAGGCGCACACGGCACCCGCACAGCTCTGGCACCACCGATCCAGGCATCGCTCGACTCCCCTCCGCCGTCGGGACATCGACGGCGGCACCGACGCGACATCGACGAGAAAGTGCGGCTCCCCCCATGACGCATCCGCGATCCAGCCTGCCCGTGAGCACCTCCGGACGCCTGGCCGCCGCGGCCCTGGTGACCGTGGCGGGCCTGCTCGCCGCCGCGCCGGCCTCCTCGGCCGCGCCCGACCGCACCGGGGCGGCCACCGCCGGTGCCCGGGTCCTGGCGGCGCCCGACATACCCATCGGCAACGTCAAGGCCCACCTCACGCAGTTCCAGTCGATCGCCACCGCCAACGGCGGCAGCCGCGCGCACGGCCGGACCGGCTACAAGGCCTCGGTCGACTACGTGAAGGCCAGGCTCGACGCGGCCGGCTTCACCACCACCGTCCAGGAGTTCACCACCTCCGGCAGCACCGGGTACAACCTCGTCGCCGACTGGCCCGGCGGGGACCCGAACCAGGTCCTCATGGCCGGGGCGCACCTCGACTCGGTCTCCTCCGGCGCCGGGATCAACGACAACGGATCCGGTTCCGCGGCCGTACTGGAGACGGCCCTCGCCGTCTCCCGCGCCCAGCTCCGGCCCGCCAGGCACCTGCGGTTCGCCTGGTGGGGCGCCGAGGAACTGGGCCTGGTCGGCAGCAAGCACTACGTGAACAACCTGCCGGCCGCCGACCGCGCCCGCGTCTCGGGGTACATCAACCTCGACATGGCCGGCTCCCCGAATCCCGGCTACTTCGTCTACGACGACGATCCGGCGATCGAGAAGGTCTTCAAGGACTGGTACGCGGGCATCGGCGTACCGACCGAGATCGAGACGGAGGGCGACGGCCGCTCCGACCACGCGTCCTTCAAGAACGCCGGTATTCCGGTCGGCGGCCTGTTCACCGGCGCCGGCCGGACGAAGACGGCGGCGCAGGCCGCCAAGTGGGGCGGTACCTCCGGCCAGGCGTTCGACCGGTGCTACCACTCCTCCTGCGACACCACCGCCAACATCAACGACACCGCGCTGGACCGCAACAGCGACGCCCTCGCCCACGCGATCTGGACGCTGGGAACGGCGGAGCCGGTGCCGCCCGGCGAGTCGTACGAGAACGCCGCCGACGTCGCCGTCCCGGACAACGGGGCCGCGGTGACCTCCGCCCTCACGGTCTCGGGCCGCACGGGCAACGCGCCGGCGGCGCTGCGCGCCGGGGTGGACATCAAGCACACCTGGCGCGGTGACCTGGTCGTCGACCTGCTGGCGCCGGACGGCACGGCCTACCGGCTGAAGGACTCCAGCAGCTCGGACTCCGCCGACAACGTCGTCGCCACGTACACCGTCGACGCGTCCGCCGAGCCGGCGAACGGGACCTGGCGGCTGCGGGTGCAGGACGTCGCCGCGCAGGACACGGGCTACGTCGACAGCTGGAAGCTGACCTTCTGACCGGTCGGCCCGGTCGGCTCGCGCGGGAACCGGGGGAGGGCGCCGGCTCACCGGCGGGTGCCTCCGGCCCGGTTCCCGTGCCCGGCTCACCGCACGGAAGCGTGACCGCTCCCCTCGTCGGCACCGTCGTCCCGGTCGGACCGCGGCCAGACGTACGGCAGATCGTCCGGGACACCCGGGAAGGCGTCCCCGTACGCCTCCCGGTCCTTGCGGACCAGTGCGGAACGGTGACTGAGGTGGAAGGCCTCGTCACCGAGCCAGGGCGGCAGTTCCCCGGCGGCCGCGAGCACCGACTGGCCGCGCACCGGGGAGCCCGGGTGGCTCGCGCCGAAACCGGCGACCAGGGAGGCGGCACAGCTGTCCTGGTGCCCCTGCTCGCGCCACACCCGGCAGACCTCCAGCCCGTACCGGACCAGCGCCTCCTCGTACCCGGTCCACATGCGCACGGCCGGGTGCCTGCGCCAGCCGTACCCCGGCACGGTCAGGCCCCGCAGTACCTGGAGCGCCTCGACGCGCTGCTTGCCCAGACGGCGGCGGTCGAGCAGCAGGGCGGAGCGCCGGAAGTCCGGGTCGGGCAGGAACGTCTGCATGGTCGCCGTCCTGAGTCGCTGATTCCTGGATCCTGGCTTTTCGCTGATACGTCCTGAAGGGGGGCTTGCGCGAGCTTCTGCCCCATCCTTCCCCGCGGACCTGGCGGGCGCGATACGTCACGGGACTTCCGCGGTAGCGCGGTGCCGGGGTGACGGGAGCGGGGATGCTCGAAGGCATGGTGCGGTGGCCGTCGCCGGCCCGGCGGTGGCCGCGGCCGGGGCGCGGGCGGCGCGGCCGGCGCCCGGCCGCCCCGGGGACTTCGCCGCGCGGGCGGTGTCCGCGGGCCACGGTCCCCACGGGGGCGCCCCCGAGCGGCGGTGCCGTGCCGTCCACGGTGAGTGCGGGAACCGTCCGGTCGTCCTCGTCCTTCCTCGTCCGTCCCCGCCGGCCGGCGTTCCGCGTCCGTCGGCACGAACGGCACAGGCCGCCGGTCCGGGTGAGATGGGCCAGCTGTTCGAGCGGCCGGCGGGCGCCGGACCCCGACTGGGACAGGCCGTGGGCGGCCCGGCCCGGACCCGAGGGACGTTCCGCCGGCGGGATGTCCGACAGCCGCGGCCGGGCACCGGCGTCCCGCAGCGCCACGGGGGACGGCCGGGCGCGCCCCGCGACGGCGCACCGCTGCCCGCGTCGGCCGAGCCCGCGCCGCTCGCAGCCCGGCGCTCGCGGCCCGGCGCTCCCGCCGCCGCGATCCGCCCGAGCCTGCGGCAGTGGGCCTGACCAGCCCGCTTCGTCCCTCGGCGCGTTGACAGGCGTCCGGCGGCATGGTGCTATGGGGCGCCGCTCGGCCGGACCCGCGTCGCACGGCACCACCCCCGGGTACGCGAGCACGGCCTGGTGGACCGGGGCGGCCCCCGAACCTGGAGCGAGGACCCATGCCGCAGCGCGCCGCGACCGTCGTCGGCGGCGGGATCGGCGGCCTCGCGGCGGCCGTCGCCCTGCACCGCCGAGGCTGGCAGGTCGAGGTGCTGGAACGCGCCCCGGAGTTCACGGAGGTCGGCGCCGGCATCTCCCTCTGGCCGAACGCGCTGCGCGCGCTGGAGGCGCTCGGCCTGGCCGGTGCGGTACGGGCCCTCGGCGCCGTCGAGGCCACGGGCGGCGTACGCGACCGCCGGGGCCGCTGGCTCTCCCGGACGGACAACGCGGAGCTGACGCGCCGCTTCGGGCATCCCCTGGTCGTGCTGCACCGCGCGGACCTGCTGCGGGCGCTCGTCGAGGCGCTGCCCACGGGCAGCCTGCGGCCGGACAGCGAGGTGCACGCGGTCCGCGACGACACCCACGGACCCGTCGTCGAACACCGCGGGGGCACGTCCCGGCCGGACCTCGTGGTCGGCGCCGACGGACTGCGCAGCGCGGTCCGCCGTGCCCTGTGGCCCGCCGCGGCCCCGCCCCGGTACGCCGGCTACACCGCCTGGCGCATGGTCACCGGGCCGCTCGCCGCGCCGCCTGCCGAGGGCGCCGAGACCTGGGGCCGCGGCGAACGGTTCGGCCACACGGCGCTGCCGGGCGGGCGGAGGTACTGCTTCGCGACCGCGTCGCTGCCGGCGGGTGAGGCCGGCGCCGCCTCCGAGTACGCCGAACTGCTGCGCCGCTTCGGCTCCTGGCCGGACCCCGTCCCCGCCCTGCTCGCCGCCGTCCCCGAGGACGCGGTGCTCCGGCACGACCTGTACGACCTGCCCGCGCTGCCCTCCTTCGTCCGCGGCCGGGTCGC
Source organism: Streptomyces cinereospinus (assembly GCF_042430725.1). Taxonomy (NCBI): domain Bacteria; kingdom Bacillati; phylum Actinomycetota; class Actinomycetes; order Kitasatosporales; family Streptomycetaceae; genus Streptomyces; species Streptomyces cinereospinus. The sequence goes on from NZ_JBHMCY010000022.1 coordinate 16,420, forward strand.
GCTGCTGGGCGACGCCGCCCACGCCATGACCCCCAACCTGGGCCAGGGCGCGTGCCAGGCGCTGGAGGACGCGGTCACCCTCGCCCACTGCCTGGACGGCACCCCGGACACGGCCGCCGCGCTCGGCCTTTACGACCGGCTGCGGCGCCCGCGGACCCAGGCCGTCGTCCGCCGCTCCGCCCGGCTCGGCACGGTCGGCCAGCTGGCGTGGCCGCCCGCGGTCCTGCTGCGCGACACGGCGGCCCGGCTGACGCCCGCGTGGGCGACCCTGCGTTCCATGGCGCCGGTGCTCGGCTGGACCGCGCCCGGCGCCCCGGCGAACGCCGCGGAGAGCGGGAACGACTGATGCCGGACTGGACGTACCACCCCCTGCGCGGTCTCGTGGCCGGGGTGCGCTGGGTTCCGCACGCGGCGCGCCGGCGGTTGGCGCCCGAGGGGCCGGAGCCGGAGCGCCGACGCGCGCCGGCCGGCCGGCTGCTGATCGTCACGGGGGCGGGGCCGTTCGTCGGCGGGGCGGTGATCTCGGTCGTCGGCCTGACCGGCGTCCTCGTGCCGTCCGACCTGCCCTTCCTGGGCACCGGCACGCGGACGCTCCAGGCGGTGAACCCCCGGCTCGTGCCGTTCGTCGCGCACGACCGGGCCGGGTTCGGCGGCGCCCTGACGGCCGCCGCCGTGGCGATCGTCCTGCTCAGCGCGTGGGGGTGGCGGCGGGGTGAGTCCTGGGCGCTCTGGAGCCTGGCCGGCGGCGGCCGCCGCCGGGTTCCTCCCGGCGGTCGTGGTGCTCGGCGCGATGCACTACACGGACGTCCTCCACCTGGCCCCGGTGCACTTCGGCATCGCGCTGGCCGGCGCGGGCCTGCTGCTCGCGCGTCCGTACTTGTGCGCGCGGACGGCACGTCCCTGACCTGCCGGGTCCCGGTCCGGGCCGGGACCCGACCGGGGTCACTTCCGGTAGCCGAGGATGGTCATCATCCCGGACTCGGAGTGGTACTGGTTGTGGCAGTGCAGCATCCACAGACCCGGGTTGTCGGCGTAGAAGTCGATGACGAGTTTGCGGTGGGGCAAAACGTGGGCGGTGTCCTTGCGGGCGCCGACCGCGTCGATGCCGGTGAGGGCGAACGTGTGGCCGTGCAGGTGCACCGGATGCCACATGTCGGTGGCGTTGATGAGGCTGATGCGGACCCGTTCGCCCTCCCGGATCGGGATGCGCTTCTGGATGGAGTAGGGCTCGTGGTCGAAGCCCCAGTTGAACTTCTCCATCCCGCCGGTGAGCTTGATGCGCATCTCGCGGTCGGGTTCGTCGTCGCTGAGCGCCACGGACTCGTGCGGCACCAGGCGCCGGGCGGGCACGAGCATGCCGTCGAGCTCGTCCGGATACGCGGTGGGCGGGGGGACGCTGCCACCGCTGGTGCGCAGCACGGCCATGGCCTGCGCGTCCTTGCCCTCGGCGAGCGCGACCAGCGGGAAAACGCCGTCCTTGGCGGTGACCAGCACGTCGTAGCGCTCGGCCATGCCGAGCAGCAGCGCGTCGGTCGTGGTGTGCTCGACCGGGTAGCCGTCCGTGTGGGTGACCGTCATCTCATGGCCGGCCAGGGCCACGCGGAAGGCGGTGTCGCCCCCGGCGTTGATGATCCGCAGCCGGATGCGGTCCCCGGGGCGGGCCCGGAAGACCGTGGGGGCCTTCGGCAGGCGGCCGTTGATCAGGTAGTGCGGGTAGTCGACGTTGCCTCCCATGCTGTGCAGCACACGGCTGTGCGACTCGCGCAGGACGCGGGAGGGACCGGCGTACGCGCGGGGGGAGGAGTCGCTGTCGCCGTTGGACCCGTCACCGCCCGGGCCGTGGTGCGCGGGGCCCTCGCCCATGTCCATCGGCGCGGCCTTGCCGCCCCGCAACTGCGCGAGCACGCCGTCCGGGGTGGAGCCGGACACGCCGTCCACCCAGTCGTCCAGGACGACGACCCACTCCTTGTCGTAGGACAGCGGCTCCTTGGGATCCTCCACGATCAGCGGGGCGTACAGACCGCGGTCGAGCTGCATCCCGGAGTGCGAGTGCAGCCAGTAGGTGCCCGGGTGCGGCACGGCGAAGCGGTACCTGAAGTCCGCGCCGGGCTGGATGGAGGGCTGGGTCAGGCCCGGTACGCCGTCCATGTCGCACCGCATCCGCACCCCGTGCGAGTGCAGCGTGGTCGCCTCCCCCAGATGGTTGGCGAGCGTGAGGTCGAGTACGTCGCCCGCGGTGATGCGCACCTCCTTGCCGGGCAGCGTGTCGCCGTACGCCCATGACCTGACGGTCCGTCCGCCCAGGTCGAGGGAGGTCTCGGTGGCGGTCAGCGTGAATCTTCGTACGGGTCCCGGCCCGCGTCTCCGCTCGGCGGTGAGGACCTCGGGATCGGACGGGTTGACGTATCCCTTGGGCCCCTTGGGGACGAAGCCGCCGCCGCTGTGCGCGTTGCCCCGGTGGCCGGTGGGCCCGGCCTCGGGCTGCGCGTCGTTCCCGGAGCAGGCGGACAGAACCCCCGAGCCGGCGGCCACGATCGAGGCGCCGAGCAAGGCGCGCCGCGTATATCTCTTCATGAATGAATAAGACCTGTTTTATCGCCTTATCTGTGCGAACCTAAGCGGCGCGTCTCGCGATTAGGTCGTGGCGGAGCCCACCGTGCGAGCGTCGTGGGCGCCGCGATCGGTGGTTTGACGCGCCTTCTCTGTTCATATGCATGACCGACGGCGCGATCGGGTTGTGTGAGCGTAGGGCGGAGGGCGGGCAGGCGCTGTATTGAAAGGGGAGGCGACTTCGAAGTCGTCTCTCATGCAACACACTGTTCGTGTACATGAACGTGACGGAATCGATCGAACACGTGAAAGGGAGTCGGCGTGTGACGGCAAACCAGTACCCGGAGAGCGACGCGCACCGCGCCAGAGGCCTCACCAGACGCTGGCTGCTGGCCGGTGCCCCGCTCGCGGCGGCCGGCGGTACGGCCGAGGCTGGCGCCGTCGAGCGCGGGCAGGCCCCCGCCGGCTCGCCGACGTCGCGATCGGGGCGCTGAGCACGGACGGCGTATCCGTCCGGGACGACCACGCGCCCCGGCAGCCGTACGACACCAAGGACGCGTCGACGGGCGCGGCTCAGCCCGCCGGGCCGGCCGGGCTGAAGGTGACCGGCAGCCGGGCCGGGCCGCGCAGCCCGCCGGGCCGCCAGCGCAGCTCGGCCGGCGGCACGGCCAGGGCCAGGTCCGGCAGACGGCGCAGCACCGTGCCGATGGCGATCTGGCCCTCCAGCCGGGCGAGCGGCGCTCCCAGGCAGTAGTGGATGCCGTGCCCGAACGCCAGATGGCCGTTGTCCTGCCGCGCCACGTCCAGCCGGTCGGGGGCGGGGAACCGCGCCGGGTCGCGGTCGGCGATCGCGGTCGCGATCAGCACGGTCGCACCCCGCGGCACGGTCACGCCCGCGATCTCGACGTCCTCACGCGCGAACCGCGGGATGCCCGGGCTGACCGGGCCGTCGTAGCGCAGGAACTCCTCGATCGCGCCGGGCAGCAGCCCGGGATCGGCGCGCAGCAGCTCCAGCTGGCCGGGATGGCGCAGCAGCGCGGCGATCCCACTGCCGATCAGGCTGACCGTCGTGATGTACCCGGCCACCAGCAGCAGGAACGTCATGGAGATCAGCTCGTCCTCGTTCAGCCGCCGCTCCTCGTCGCGGGCGCTGATCAGCGCACTGAGGAGGTCGTCCTCGGGCCGGGCGCGCTTGGACTCCAGCAGCTTCGTGAGATACGCGCGCATCCGCCGCCACGCCTCGTTCACGACCGCCGGGTCCGGCATCGTCTCCCCGCGCAGCAGCATGTCGTCGGTCCACCGCTGGAAGTCGTACCGGTCGTCCGCCGGCACGCCGAGCAGTTCGCCGATCACGGTGACCGGCAGGGGGAGCGCCAGGTCCGCCACGAGATCCGCTTGGCCCGCCGGCGCCACCGCGTCCAGCAGCCGGTCGGTGATCTCCTGGACGCGGGGCCGCAGCCCGGCGACCCGGCGCGCGGTGAACGCCTTGGAGACCAGGCGGCGCAGCCGGGTGTGGTCGGGCGGGTCGGCGCGCAGCATGTTGCTGATCATCGACTCGCGCTCGAACTCGGGCAGCTGCGCCATCAGCCGGGGGTCCGACGCGTCACGGATGTCGCTGCTCAGCCTCGGGTCGGACAGGGCCGCCAGACCGTCCGCGTACCGGGTGACCAGCCAGGCGTCCAGGCCGCCCGCGATGACCGCGCGCCGGACCGGGCCCTCCTCGCGCAGCTGCCGGTAGAGCGGGAAGGGATCCGCCACGAAGACCGGGTCGGAGTAGGGGAAAAGGACCGGCTGCTGACTCATCATGGCTCCCGGGCACGTGACGACATGTGCGACGGTCTGCTGCGACCTGGGTATGTGTACCAGTGTGACCGATGTGTGGCATGAGGGAAGGGACGGGCGCGATGGAACTGAGCGACGGCCTGCGGGCGGGGGAGCGGACCACGTGCTGCGTGGTGGGCGGCGGGCCGGCCGGCATGGTCCTCGCCCTGCTGCTGGCCCGGGCCGGGGTGGCGGTGACGGTCCTGGAGAAGCACGGCGACTTCCTGCGCGACTTCCGCGGTGACACCGTGCACCCGACCACCCTCGCCCTCCTGGACGAGCTCGGCCTCGGTGAGCGGTTCGCCCGGCTGCCGCAGCGGCGGGTCACCACCATCCAGCTGCCGCTCGGCCCCGGCCGGTCGCTGGTCACCGTCGGCGACGTCGCCGCCCTGCGGCGCCGCTACAACTACATCGCGATGGTGCCCCAGTGGGACCTGCTCGACCTGCTCGCGGACGAGGCCCGCAAGGAACCGGCCTTCTCCCTGCGCATGAACACCGAGGCGACCTCGTTCCTGGTGGAGCGCGGCCGCGTCACCGGGGTGTCCTACCGCACCGCCGACGGCCGCACCGGCGAGCTGCGGGCCACCCTCACGGTCGCCTGCGACGGCCGGGGCTCGCTGGCCCGCTCACTGCCCGAGCTGGGCCTGCGCACGTTCCCCTGCCCGATGGACGCCTGGTGGTTCCGGTTGCCGCGGCGCGAGGGCGATCCGCACGGGCTGGTGGGCGGCGCCGGCGAGCGGTTCCTCAGCGCCATGATCGACCGCGGCGACTACTGGCAGTGCGCCGCGCTGATCCCCAAGGGCAGCGACGCGCGGCTGCGCGCGGACGGCCTCGACAGGTTCAGGCAGACGTACGGGACCGCCGTCACCTGGCTCGCGGACCGGATGCACACCCTGACCTCCTGGGACGAGGTGAAACTGCTGGACGTACGGCTCGACCGGCTGCGGCGCTGGCACCGGCCGGGCCTGCTGTGCATCGGGGACGCCGCACACGCCATGTCGCCGGTCTTCGGCATCGGCATCAACCTCGCCGTCCAGGACGCCGTGGCCGCCGCCCGCCATCTCGTCGGGCCGCTGACCGGCGGGGCGGCCGGACTGCCGGCGGCGGTGCGCCGTGTCCAGCGCCGCCGCTGGCCCACCACGGCCCTCACACAGCGCCTGCAGCGCATCGCCCACCGCCGCGTCATCGATCCGGTCCTGCACGGCCGCTCGCCCCTCGGCGACCCCGGGCGCGCCCGGCGCGTGGCCGAACTGGTCAGCGGCTCACGCTGGGTCAACCGGGTGCCGGCCTACTTCCTGGCCTACGGTGCCCTGCGCGAACGCCCCCCGGCGGCCTCCGTCCGCCGGGAGCCGGCGGGCTGAACAAAGCCCGCGCGGAACCCGCGCCGGCTGTAGTGATCACCAGCGTCGACAACGCTCGTGATCACTACACCTGGAAGCCGCGTCCGCCGCCCCCGCAGGATGGTCGTGGCGGCGCTCCTGGCAGCGGTCCTCACGGCGTGCGGCGACGGCGACGCGGACCGGGCGGCGCCGACGCCGTCGTCACCGCCCGTCGCGCCGGACACGGCCGCGTCCCCGGCCCGCTCCGGCTCCGCGTCGAGGCCCTCCGGCCCCCCGTCCGGCTCGCCCAGAGCCAGAGCGGGCCGTTCCTCCAGCTGTCCGCTACGGGGGCGCGACAGGACCTCCAGCAGGCAGCCGGCGTGCTGTCCGGGTGCGGCGAGTTCGGCATCGGGCGGAGCGACGGCACGACCGGACCGAGCGGGTGGTGGCGCACGGGCCGGCGGGCGTCGGCGACGCCTCGTGGCACGCGACGGTCACCGCGACCGCCGAGACGTTCACCGTGCGGGAGACCCTGGTGCTGGTGCTGGTGCTGGTGCTGGTGCTGGTGCTGGTGGTCGTGGGCAGGACCCTGGTCGTCCTCGGCGAGGCGGGCAGTCCCACGGCACCCTCCCGTGCCCGGAGCCTGGACCTGGCCCGCACCGCGGCGTCACGGGTCCCCTGACCGGCGCACCCGGGGTCCACCATGCGCTATGCTGGATCTTGCCGGGGTCGCCCCAACTGGGGGAAACCGGTCGCGCGTTGGTGGTCCAAGGAAAGACGCCCCGCTTCCTGCGGGGAAATGCAGGTGCAAGGCCTGCCCGGCGCTCAGAGACGCGAGCCCATCCCGTACGCGGGGTGGGCTCGCGTGCGTCGTGCGGCCCGGAGGCCGGGACGACGGGAATCGCCCTGGGCCGACCCGTCGACCCACGGAGGCTGACCGGCCGTGCCCGTTTCTGCCGTTTCGACGCAGGGTGCCCGCTTACTGACGGCGTCGGCCGGGGCCCAGCTGCTGTTGGCGCTCGACTTCTCGATCCTCTGTGTCGCGCTGCCCGACATCGGGACGAGCCTCCACTTCTCCGCGGTCGCACCGCAGTGGATCGTGAGCGCGTACGCGGTCTTCTTCGCCGGCTTCCTGCTGCTGGGCGGGCAGTTCGCGGACGTCTTCGGCGCCGGGCGGGTCTGCCTCACCGCTCAGCTGCTCTTCGCCGCCTCCTCGATCGGTGCCGCGCTCTCCTCCGCCGCCGCGCCCCTGATCGCCGCACGGCCGGCGCGGCCGGCCTCCGGGCGCTCGCCCTGGCCGCCGGCACCGAGGGCGGACACGTGCCCGGCCTGCTGCCGGGACTGCTGCTCAGCGGTCTGGGACAGGGAACGGCGTTCACCGGTATGTGCATCACCGGGATCCGCGACCTCCCGCAGGCGAGCGACGCCACCGGAAGCGCCGTGGTGACCACCGCGCAGTACATCGGCGGCTCCATCGGCCTGGCGCTGCTGGGCCTGCTCCACGGAGAACGGCCGACGGGCCCCGACTTCGTCCGGGCGTTCTGCGTCACCGCGGCCGTCGCCGCCGCGGCCGTACCGTCGGCACTGCTCCTCCTCGTCCGCACCGGGCTCCGGCCCGCCCCGGTGCCCCGACCGGACCGGCCTTCCCGGCACCGGACCGAAGGTCGTCGATGAACACGGCCCGCTCCTCCACAGGACCGCACTCCCCGCGCAGGCCCGGCACGGTGGACGACCTGGAGTCCCGGGGCGGCGGCCCACGCCACCGCAGCGGCTCCCCGCAGGCGGCGCCGACCTGACGAGGAGTCGGGTCAACCCTCCTGGCCTGCCGTGCCCAAGACGACCTCGATCGTCTTCCCGCCGCCGGTGGGCGTGACCGTGACGTGCCGGCTGAGTCGTCGGACGAGCGGCCAGCCGAAGCCGCCCGGCGCGGCGGGATGGCTGCGAGGTACGGTGCGCGGTGGTGTGGGCGAGGCGTCGGAGACGCTGAGGACGACGGTGTCGCCGTCGAGGCGGGCGTCGAACGCCGTCAGACCGCCGCCGTGCCGCAGGGCGTTGGTGACCAGTTCGGTGGCGACGAGGAGGATGTCGTCGACCACCGCCCGGGGCGGTGGTCCCGCGGTGCGCGTGGCCAGGAGGCGGCGGAGGCGGGCGCGGACGGCGGCGGCGGTGGGCTGCTGGAGCCGGCCGCCCGTGGGGTCCGTGGCGGTCACGTCTCCTCCTTCGCTCTCCGCATGTCCGTTTCCCCCTCTGCTGGGTTGCCGTTCTGATGTGCCGTGGGTCCGGTCATGGGTGGTGCGGACTGGCGTCGTGCGGGCCGCGGGCCAGCTCCACGGCGGCCGGGAGCCCGGGGGCGATGGTGAAGGCACGGGCGGTGTCGGTCAGGTCCAGCAGGCGCTGGACGAACGGACTGACGTCCGCGAGTACGAGCGGGAGGCCGGCTCGGTCGTGGTCCTGCCGGGCCGTGAGCAGCATGTGGAGGAAGGAGGAATCGGCGAAGGTGACCCCGGACAGGTCGACCACGGTGGCGAGGGGCGATCCGTCCGGAGGGACAGCGAGGCCCTGGATCAGGGTGTCGGCTTCGCCCGGGTCGAGTTCCCCGCCGACCCGTACGATCCGCACGCTGTCGACCATGGATACGGTGATCTCGGCTTCGTCGTTCACCGGGGCATTCTCACAAGCCGCCGGGGGTGCCGGGTAGCCGGGGTGCACGCGGCACGCGGGCACCGCCACCGGCGGGCGGGCCGGTGGCCGCGGGTCCCGGGCGGGGCGGGGGCCCGTCCGGGACCGGTCACGGCCGGTGCGGCGGGCGAGGCGGCCGACCGGTGGTACGGCGCTCCGGTTCGGCCGGTGCGGCGTCATCGGCCGCGTGGCCGACGAAGAGGTGGTCGGTGCCCGTGATCTGCAACACACGTTGGAGGTGGGCCGGCCGGTTGTCCACGTGCAGTCCGGTGCCCGCCTCGGCGGCACACCGGTGGATCATGAGCAGGGCGGCCAGGCCGAGCGAGTCGCACAGCGTCATCCCCGCGCAGTCCAGGTGGAGCCGGCGGGGCGGCGGATCCGCCCGCAGGCAGGCACGGGCCGCTTCGGTGAGGTCGTCGGCGGTGTCCCAGTCGAGATCCCCGGTGATGCGGATGTGGGCGTCGCCGGCGTCGTCCAGGGCGGTGGCCAGCTCGAAGGTGTCGTCCGGGTGGGTCGTCATGCGGTGTGCTCGGGTCCGGGGGGAAGGGGACGGGCGTCCCGCTCGTCCAGGGTGGCGCGGCCCCGGGCGAGGAAGCCCAGGGCGCGGGGGAAGTCCTTCAACTCCTCCCGCAGTAACGCCAGGCCGGGGTCGAGGACGCGGGCGGGGACGCGGCGGGCCTCCAGGACGTCGCAGGTCCAGTCGAGGAAGTCCGTGAACAGGCGGCTGTCGTCGGTGTAGAGGGCGCAGGTGAGGAAGTCGACGATGTGCGCGACGTCCTCGGCGGTGCGCTCGCGCTGGGCTTCGGTGTAGCCGCGCATCGCGGGCAGCCGGTCCTCCAGCCCGGCCAGGACGTTCTTCACCAACTGCCGCTTGCTGCGCAGCACCAGCGTGTACTCCTGGTCGAGCAGGTGCGGCAGGTCCTCCACGGCCTGCCGCGTGCTGCCGGGGGAGGGGCGGGGCAGCCCGCGGGCGAGCAGGCCGGCGGCCGCGCGGGCGTCCGGCGCCCAGGCGTCGGCGCCCAGCAGGCGGGCGTACCGTCCGTCGGCGCCGAAGGCGGCACCGCCCACCAGGACGGGGATGTCGATGGCCCGCACGGCGCTGATCGCGGTGTGCGCGACCGGGAGCCGGGCCGGGATGGAGGAGGACAGGGCCACCGCGTCGGGGGAGGTCTGGTGGAGGTGCGCGATCAGGTGCGGCGTGGGGACCTGGGCGCCGAGGAAGTCCACGCGGTGTCCGCGGTGCCGCAGCACCTCGGCCAGCAGCCGGGCCGGCAGCGCGTGCCATTCGCCGTCCACGCAGGCCACCGTCACCGAGCCGGCCGTGCCGGGCGTGTCCGCCGGGGGGCCGCGGTGGGCCATGGCGGCGATGATCCGGTCGTGGATCGCGGTGGCGGCGTGCTCCTGGGCGACGGTGAAACGATTGGCCGCCCACTCCAGGCCGACCCTGCGCTGCACCGCGGCGATGACCTCCAGCAGCACGTCCTCCGCGTCGGCACCGGCGTCCAGGGCGTCGAAGACGGCCCGGCCCGCGGCGTGCTCGTCACGGTCGGACACCGCCCGCCACAACTCCTCGCGGGCGCGCGCGAGGAGTGGGCCGTGGTCTTCGGCGAAGGTGGTGTCGGTCATGTGGTGTACCTGCCCGGACTGTGTCCGTCTACGGCTGTGAGATGGGCGGTGCGGGAGGCGGTGATCGCCATGACCGCGATGTCGTCGTGCCGGTTGTCGCCGATCCACTCGGCGACCAGCATCTGGACGTGCTCGACGATGGCCTCCGCGGGCATCCCGGCGCACTCCGCCAGCGCGGACCGCAGCCGCGCGTCGCCGAACATCACGTCGCCCAGCGGTCCGCCGCGGGCCTCGGTGACGCCGTCGGTGAACAGCAGGCACGTGTCACCGGGCTTGAGGTCGACGTGCGCGGTGGTGGCCTGGACGTCGGCCAGGGCCCCGATCAGGGTCCCGGACGTCGCCGCCTCCCGCACGCTGCCGTCACCGTGCACGATCAGCGGGACGGGATGGCCGGCGCTGGTCAGCCGCAGCCGCGTGGTGCCGCCCCGCCGCTGGACCGAGGCGAGGACGAGGGTGGCGAAGCGGGTGTGACTGCTGTTGAGCAGCGCGCCGTTGAGCAGCCGCAGCAGCTGCTGGTGGTCGCCGGCCATCGGCAGCAGGGCGTGCAGCGTGTTGCGGATCTTGCCGGTCAGCACGGCGGCCTCCAGCCCCTTGCCGCACACGTCGCCGAGGACCGCCAGGGTCTCCTCACCGGGCCCGGTGCCGGGGTGGACGTCGTAGAAGTCCCCGCCGACGCGTTCGGTGTCCTTCGCCGTCCGGTAGCCGCCGGCGAACTCCACGCCGTGCACGTGCCGCAGTGTCGGAGGCAGCAGCTCCGCCATGAGCGTGGCGGTGATGCCGGCCTGCTCCTGGTACAGCCGGGCCGCGGACAGGGCGGCACCCGCGCGGGCGGCCAGGACCCGGGCGAAGATCCCCTCCGCGGTGTCGAAGGCGGCCTGGTCGCTGCGGCGCAGCAGGATCAGAGCACCGGCCGGGACGCCGTGCCCCGGCAGCGGAGTGACCACCACCGATCCCAGGGGGCCGCCGAAGCCGTCCGGCACGGCCCAGCCGGGCAGCGTGGCGGGGTCTATCCACCGGGACGGCACCGGCGGGAAACCCTGCAGCGCCTCGGCCAGGCCGGGAACCGCCGACGGGTCGATCCGCGCCGAACGGCGCGTGACCGTGCCGCCGACGCAGGTGGCCAGCGGGTGGCGCTTGCCGGAGGCGGGCGCGACCAGCACGGCGGCGTCGGCCAGGTACTCGGACGCCAGTTCCACCGCCACTTCCATGCACCGCTCGATGTTCAGCGAGGCGAGCAGCCGGGTGGAGGCGTCCGCCAGGAACGCGGTGCGCTCGCGCTCGCTCTCCAGCGCCGCCTCGGCCAGCGACCGGTCGGTGTCGTCGATCAGCCACCACACCACCAGCCCGTCCGCGACCGGCGTCGCGTGGGCCTCCAGCGTCCACTGCGCGTGCCGGCCGCGCACCGCGCCGGCCGGGGCGTCACCACCTCCGGCGGCCCGCTGGTGCCCGTCCACCAGCCAGTCGGGGGCCACGTCCGCCAGTCGCGCGCCGCGCGCCGCCGCCGGGAAGAGGCCGGTGGCCTGGGAGTTGATTTCCACGATGGCGCCGGCCGCGTCGACGACCAACGCGGGGTAGGGCGCCCGCATCCACGCGGCACCCACGGACGACAACAGGCTCTGCGCCGCGCGCGAGAAGCCTTCGACACTCGTCATGATCTTCAGATCCGCTTGCCGCGGAACTGATCACCTTCCACTGGAATACAGGGCTCTCCACCCTCTCGCACTTGGAGCAGTGCATCAACCAAGAGCCCTCAAGTGGCACGATCCGATCGCCATAGAGCTATATACGGGGCATTTCGGACGAGTGCGGGGCGAGGAGTGCCGACGTGGGCCGCTCGCCGGCGGTCACCCGCAGGACCGCCTTCCCCGGGACACGGCGCTCGCGCAGGGCCGCGGCGGCCTCCGTGAAGCGCTCCCAGGAGCCCTGCCAGCCGAGCTCGACCGTGAGGGCGCCCTCGGCGGCCAGCCGGGTGAGGACGGCCAGGTCCGCGCCGGCGTCTCCCTCGATGACGAAGGACGTCAGCGACTTGGCCGGGCCGACGGTCGCGTACGGCGGGAAGACCGCGGGCTCCCCGGACGTCCAGCCGACGCTCTGCACGCTGCCCCCGGGGGCGAGCAGGCTCCACGCGGCGACCAGCTGGGGGCCGCCGACGCTGTCGACGACCACGTCGACGGGGTGCCCGAGCCCGTCCAGGCCGACCAGCACCTCGTCGGCACCCAACCGGGTCAGTCCCTCCCCGCGGGCCGCCGAGCCCACCGAGGCGATCACGTGCGCACCGGCCCGCGCCGCCAACTGCACGGCGAACCGGCCGACTCCGCCGGAGGCGCCGGTGACCAGCACCCTCTTGTCCGGGCCGAGCCCGGCGGCGCGCAGGGAGCGCAGCGCGGCGACTCCGGCGACCGGCAGGGCGGCCGCCTCGGCCAGGTCCAGACCCTCGGGCACCTCGGCGAGCGCGCCCCCGTCGATCGCGACCCGCTCCGCGAACGCCCCCGAGGTCAGCGCCACCACCCGGGTACCCACGGCCGGCCCGGTCCCGTCGGCGGCGGCCTCCACCACGACCCCGGCGGCGTCCGAGCCGAGCACCGCGCCCACGGGCACCCGGCCGGAGCGCGCGTCGTTGAGGTCGCCGTAGTTCAGGGAGGCGTGGGAGACCGCCACCAGGACCTGACCCGGTCCGGGCACGGGATCGGGCACCTCGGCCAGACGGACCGCGGCGGGTGCGGACGGGTCGACGACGAGAGCACGAACGGGCATGATCTTCCCCTCAGTTCACGAGATGTAACAGCCGCCATCATCGGTAACCGCGGCGGGCGGCGGAAGGAGGCACTTTCATGTCACGCAGTCACACCCGTGTCACCGACGCGGTGCGGGAGGAGGCCTGTCCGGTCACCGAGGTGCTCGATCGCGTGGCGGGCAAGTGGAGTGTCGGCATCCTGATCGCCGCCGCCCACGGCCCGGTCCGCTTCACCGAACTCGAACGCGCCATCAACGGCATCAGCCGGCGCATGCTCACGCTCACCCTGCGCCGACTGGAACGGGACGGGCTGCTCGTGCGCACCGTCCACCCGACCGTGCCGCCCAAGGTCGAGTACAGCCTCACGCCGATGGCCCGGGAACTGCACGCCTCCCTGACCGGACTGGTGGACTGGGCCGAGCGGCACCGGTCCGCCATCGCCGCGGCCCGCGCCGCCTACGACACCGCGGCGGAGCGGCCGACGGCGCCGGACCCCACGTCCGCACGGTGAGGACGCGGGTCCGCACCGCGTCCGGCCGCCCGTCCGGCTGAGCCGGCCCCGGACCACGGACGGCCAGCCATTCGGCCGCGTCCGAATGGCGCGGCGCACCGGACCGCGGTGGTCTGGACCTGTAGGCGCGCCGGCGTCCAGCGCATGGCGGCGTCGGGCGCCCAGCCGTGAATGGACAAGGCATGCACATATCTGCTCCCACAGCCGGCCGCCGGTGCTGTGCCGCGGCCGTCGCCGCAGTCGTCACCTGCTCGACGGCACTGGCCGGACCGGGACCCGCCGCGGCAGACGGTACGCCGACACCCGCCGCGTCCGCCCCGCGCCTCGACTGGCACCCCTGCGTCAAGGGCAGCCCGTTCGACTGCGCGACCGCGCGGGTCCCACTGGACTACGGCGACCCCGGCGGCCGCACCGTCGAACTGGCGGTCGTCAAGCGGAAGGCGACCGCCCCCGGGCGGCGCATCGGCACCCTGTTCTTCAACCCCGGCGGCCCCGGCGGCCCGGGAACCGTGCAGATGCCCCAGAACTACGCCTTCTTCCCGCGCGAGGTACGGGAACGGTTCGACATCGTCAGCTGGGACCCCCGGGGCGTCGGCAGCAGCACGGCGGTCAAGTGCTTCGCCGGCTCCCAGGAGGCCCAGGCGTGGACGGCGGGCAAATCGACCGGCGTCCCGGTCGGCGCCCGGCAGCGCGCGGCCTGGATCACCGCGTACCAGGACCTCGCCCGGCGCTGCCTCCAGCGCGACCCCGAACTCCTGCGCCACGTGTCGACCGCCGACACCGCCCGCGACCTGGACCGGCTCCGTCAGGCGGTGGGTGACCCGCAACTCACCTACCTCGGCATCTCCTACGGCACGATCCTGGGCGCCACGTACGCCAACCTCTTCCCCGGCACGGTCCGCGCCATGGTCCTCGACAGCAACTGGGACCCGCAGGCCTGGACGGACCACGGCTCCGTCGCCGCCGCCCGGCTCACGGCACCCCTGCGGCAGGGCGCGGACCGCGGCGCGGCGGCCGTCCTGGACGCGTTCCTCGGCCTGTGCGGGTCCGCCACCGCCGCCCGGTGCGCCTTCTCCGCCGGCAGCCCGGAGGCGACCCGGGAGAAGTTCGACCGGCTGGTGCGGCGGCTGCGGACGGATCCCGTGGGCGCGTGGGCGTACGGCCCCGTGATCGGGGACGTGGTGAACAGCCTGTATTCCGTCCACCCAGGGTGGGCGGACCTCGCCGACAGGCTGCAGAGCCTCTGGCAGGGCCGCGCCCCGGAGCCGTCCCCGCTCCCGCCCGCACCACCGGTCCGGGACCCGGATCCGTACCTGGGCGAGGAACAGGCCACCGCGGTGTACTGCGGCGACAGCCCCCATCCGCGCGACCCCGGCGCCTACCAGGCCCTGGAGGAGGCCAGCGCGGCCCGCGCGGGCGACGCCGGACGCTACTGGACCTGGGCCACCGTGGGGTGCGCCACCTGGCGGGCCGTCGCGGCCGACGGCTACCGCGGCCCCTGGAACAAGCCCACGGCACACCCCGTCCTCGTCGTCGGCACCACCCAGGACCCCGCGACCCCGTACTCCGGTTCGCGGGCCATGGCCGAGGAACTGGCCGACGCCCGGCTGCTCACCCACCACGGCTACGGGCACACCGCGCTGGTCAACCCCAGCAGCTGCGTGCAGCGGCACGAGAGCCGCTACCTCGTCGACGGCACGCTGCCGCCGGCGGGGACGACGTGCGAGCAGGACACGCCCCCCTTCCCGGCGGCCGAGCCGCGGGGCGCGGTCGCCGCCGGCGAGGGCGGAGCGGCGAACATCCTGACCAGCCGGCCCTGACATCGCGACCAGCCGGCCCTGACATCGCGACGAGCCGGCCCTGGGATCGTCCGAGCCGGACCTGGGACATCGGAGCCGGCCCTGGGATCGTCCGAGCCGGACCTGGGACGTCGGAGCCGGACCTGGGACGTCCGAGCCGGACCTGGGACGTCCGAGCCGGACCTGAGGAAGCGTCAGCCCACCGGGGCGTCCGGCGCGACCGGATGAACCTCCAGGTCCGGCTCGGCCAGCAGGTCGGCGACGAGGTCGGGGGATCCGCCGACGTAGGTGCTCGTCAGGTCCACGTCCCCGCCGAGGCACCAGGCGCGGTCCTGCGGCCACCACAGGTCGGGCAGCTCGGCGAACGCGTCCGAGACGGCGGGGGAGACGGCGTCGGCGAGCGCGCCCGAGAGCAGCACCTCGTCCCGGCCGGGGGTCCCGAAGAAGGGGAACCGGTCGAAGTCCCGGCTCCCGTAGCCGTTCCAGAGGCCGAACCAGCACTGCTGCGGGGTCCCGGTGTGCCGCTCCAGCACACGGACGAGGATCTCGGCGACGGGCAGCGGGGTCGGACCCTCCACCGGGTGCTCGTCCCAGACGCCGGGCAGGCCGTACTCGGCGGCGTTCTGGTACGTGTCGGCCATCCCGGCCAGTTCGTGCCAGCGGCTGACCGGCGTCACCCCACGCCCGTACGCGGCCGCCACCGTGGCCCAGCGCACCGGCGTCCCGTCCAGTGAGGCCGGGTGCAGCACCCGGACGTAGGCGGGGAATCCGGGCGCGGCCACGCCGGCCACCGTGCCCAGGCCGCCGAGCTCACCGAAGCCGGCGGTCCGTCCGGTGAGCCAGTGGGCCGGGGAGAGATCGGCGCCGCACACCCGCAGGCGTCCGTACCTCTCCGTGGCTGTCTCCCGGTGAACCGGGCGGTAGTCGTTCACCCGCTCAGTCTCGCCGACCCTCCGGGTGCGGTGGGATCCGGTGCCCGTCCGCCGCCTGACAGGACGTCGGGCTCCGCCGCGCGGGCATGTCGGAGCGCCCCGGCGGGACCGGGGCGCTCACGGCGTACGGGCGTCAGCTGCGAGGGCCGTACCCCTCGGACGGCGGACGGTCTCCGTACCCGGCCGAGGCGCCGCGCGTGCCGCGACCGGAGCGCATGTTCGCGCCGGCGGCGGCGGCCAGGGCCAGCAGCAGGGCGATCAGGCCGACGATGACGTTGTTGGTGATGGTGCGTACGGACGACACGTCGCCCGACACCACCCACGGCGCGATGACGGTCCACACGCCCAGTGCGGCGGCGGCCCAGGCCATGCTGTGGGTGCGCTCGTAGGCGTGGCCGAAGCCGCCGATGAGCAGCGCGTAGGCCAGACCCACGATCAGGTTGTTCACGGTCAGGGTGGGGAACTGGTTGAAGCCCACGATCCACGGTGAGGCCGCCAGGTAGAGGCCGGTGACCACGCCCATGGCCTCGATGGCCTGTGCCCGCGGAGTGGTGGCCGCCCGCTCGTGACGAGCCCGCATCTCCAGGATGTCCGGGTGCGATTCCATGGTGGGGTGAGTGTGACTCACGATGGCCTCCTGCGTACGAGCCGGTTACCGAGACTCCACGTACCCATAAGGGTGGGATAAAACCGGCTTGTCGTGTTTATTCCCTGTCCCGTGCCGGTGACGCCTCCGTCGCCCGGGAGGCGGGCGCGGTGGTGTGGCGCCGGGGCGAACGTTCCTTCGAATCGATGCCGTAGGATGCCGCATCGCGTGTCCCGCACCGCCGCCCCGGCCGGGACGGTGCCGTCCCGGGACGGTCAGTAGGCTGCCGGGGTCGCCGCGCCGGGTCACCCTGCCCCGGCGTGCCCGACGTCACCGCCGCCCGCCATCGTTCCGGAGACGCAGCGTGAGCACCGACAGCCTGACCCCGCTCCCCGAGCAGCGAGCCGTCCCCGCGCCGGACGTGCTCAGGCGCAAGCAGCGTCTGCGGCGCCGCCTGGAGCGACTGATCGGCATCGCCGCCACCGAGGGCAACCAGCTCACCCCCCTGCGCAACGGCGACGAGATCTTTCCCGCCATGCTCGGCGCCATCCGGGCCGCCGAGCACACCATCGACATGATGACCTTCGTGTACTGGCGCGGGCGGATCGCCCACGAGTTCGCCGCCGCGCTCGCCGAGCGCGCCCGGGCGGGCGTCCGGGTACGACTGCTGCTGGACGGCTTCGGCGCCCGCCAGATAGAGAAGCCGCTGCTGGACGACATGGACGCCGCGGGGGTGCAGATCGCCTGGTTCCGCAAGCCCGCCTGGCTGTCGCCGTTCAAACAGAACCACCGCTGCCACCGCAAGGCCCTCATCGTGGACGAGCACACCGCGTTCACCGGCGGTGTCGGCATCGCGCAGGAATGGTGCGGGGACGCGCGCGACCCCGGCGAGTGGCGCGACACCCACGTGCAGTTGCGCGGCCCGGCCGTCGACGGGGTCGCCGCCGCGTTCGCCCAGAACTGGGCCGAATGCCATGACGAGCTGTACGACGACCGCGACCGCTTCACCGGCCACGACCGGCACGGAGACGCGATCGTCCAGGTCGTCCGCGGCTCCGCGAGCCTCGGCTGGCAGGACATGCAGACGCTGATCCGCGTCATGCTGACCTCCGCCGAGGAGCGCTTCCGCCTCGCCACCGCCTACTTCGCGCCCGACCAGTACTTCATCGACCTGCTGTGCGCCACCGCCCGCCGCGGCGTCGCCGTCGAGATCCTGCTGCCCGGCCCGTACACCGACCAGCGCGCCTGCCAGCTCGCCGGGCAGGCGCACTACGCCGAGCTGCTCGACGCGGGCGTGCGGATCCGGCAGTACCAGCCCACGATGATGCACGCCAAGATCATCACCGTGGACCGGGTGGCGGCCCTGATCGGGTCCACCAACTTCAACCGCCGCTCCATGGACCACGACGAGGAGGTGATGCTCGCCGTGCTCGACGAGTCCTTCACCGCCGTCCTGGACGACCACTACGACCAGGACATCACCCGCAGCGTCGCCATCGACCTGACCCGGTGGCGGCGGCGAGCCGCACTCCAGCGCGCCAAGGAGATCGCCGTGGCCCCCGTCCGCCGCTTCCTGTAGCCGCGCCTCGCGCCGCCGCGGGGCGGACGGCCGTCAGCAGACGAGAACCGCCGGCCGGTAAGCGTCGCACGGGTAGGGGTCGTACGGCCTCAGTCCGGCGCGCCGAGCGACCAGCCGGAGACGTCGCTGACCCGGCCGCGCCACAGGGGCGAGGTGGGGGTGGCGGTCGCGGACAGGAAGGTGACGTCCACCAGATGGACGAACGCGTGCAGGCTGCCCTCCTCCAGGCTGTCCTGCACCGTACGGGGCAGCAGGACGAGCTGCTCGGCGTCGGCCCGGCCGCCGACGGCTTCCGCGACGACGTCCTCCCACCGCTCGGCCCACACCCGGCTCCCGACGAGGCTGCCGCTGACGATGCCGCCCGCCGTCGTCAGGGTGACGGCGATGCCGGCACCGCTCTGGGCCTCCACCAGCCGCAGCAGCATCTCCAGATGGACGTCGACCGCCGGCTGGGCCCTCTCGCCGGCCGCGGTGGGGTGGTGGTCGGCAGCACTCATGGGCGCACCTCTCGTCGACAGCCTGCCCGCCCACCGGGTGGGCGAGATCCAGGGGGCGGCCCTTCCCGCACCGGACCGACCCGCCGCCGGGCACCGCACCGGCGCCACCCCGCCTACCCGGAGGGCGGCGGGGCATGCCCCCCGGCCGGCGGGCAGGTGCCGGGGGCGTCGGCGTGGAGGGTGAAGACCTGGTCCAGGCCGACCATGGTCAGGATCCGCAGCGTGTTGGCGGGTACGGCGGCCAGGGCGACCTCGGCGCCGGCGGCGAGGGCGACCTGGCGGGCGGCGAGAAGGGCCGTGATGCCACTGGAGTCGCAGAACTCCAGACCGCTCAGGCTGATGACCAGAGGCCGGCCGGGCCGCAGCGCGAGGCCTTCGACCTGTCGGCGCAGCAGGTGGGCGTGGTCGTAGTCGAGGTCGCCGGATACGTCCAGGACGTATCCGGTGGCGGTGGCGCGTTCGGTGATGTTCAGCGGGCTCATCAGTGGTGATTCGTTGTCGGGCGGGTGTGCGGACGGGTGGCGGGAACGCCGAGGGCGAGCAGGGCGGTGTCGTCGTCGAGGCCGTCGCCGAAGCTGTCCAGCAGCCCGGTCAGCGCGGTGATCGCCTCCTGGGCGGTGGCGGGGGCGCGGGCGGAGACGAAGGCGTGCAGGGCCTCCTCGCCGTACAGGCTGTCGCGGGTGGGACCGGTACGCGCCTCGGTCAGGCCGTCGGTGTACAGCAGGAGGGTGTCGCCGGGCGCGAGGGTGGTCTCGGCGGTGGCGAAGGACACGTCGGGCAGCACGCCGACGAGCAGGCCGCCCGGGGTGGGCAGGTACTCGGCCTCTCCCGCGGCGCGCAGCAGCAGGGCCGAGGGGTGGCCGCCGGAGGCGATGCGGACCGTGGGGCGGTCCGGGTCGGTGCCGGTGTCGACGACGCCGAATATGGCGGTGCAGTAGCGGGGGTCGCCGCCGGCCGTGTACCGCTCGTGCAGCACGGCGTTGAGCGTGGCCAGCGCGGTGGCCGGCTCCGGGTCGTGGAGGGCGGCGGCGCGCAGTGTGTACCGGGTCAGCGACGTCAGCGCGGCCGCCTCCGGGCCCTTGCCGCACACGTCGCCGATGAAGAATCCCCAGCGGGCACCGTCGATCGGGAACAGGTCGTAGAAGTCGCCGCCCAACTGGTCGGCGGAGGCGGTGTGGTAATAGACGGCCGTCTCCATCCCGGGCACCGCCGGCAGTGACGTCGGCAGCAGCGACCGCTGCAGCACGGTCAGGGCGTCGGCGAGCCGGGCCCGGTCGGCCTCGGCCTGTGCGCGGGCCTGCTCGGCCTCTTCCCGGGCCTGCTCGGCCTGTGCGCGGGCCTGCTCGGCCTCTTCCCGGGCCTGCTCGGCCTCCTGCTTGCGGCGCAGGAGTTCCTCTTCGTAGGCCCGGCGGTCGGAGGCGTCGAAGACGGTGGTGCGGATCAGCAGCGGCTCCCCTTCACCGCCGTGCTTGACCGCGGAGGAGACCAGCACCGGCAGCCGGCTGCCGCGGCTGGTCCTCATCTCCAGGGCGATACCGGTGATCTCGCCCTGCAACCGCAGCAGGGGCGCGAAGTGGGTCTCGTGGTAGAGCTTGCCGCCCACGGTGAGCAGGTCCGTGAAACGCAGCCGGCCCACCACCGCCTCGCGCTCCAGGCCGAGCCAGTCCAGCAGTGTCGCGTTGATCTTGGCGATGGTGCCGTCCATCAGCGTCGACAGGTACCCGCAGGGAGCCGACTCGTACAGCTCCTCGGAGCTGTCCTCCAGCAGCGTGGTGAAGACGGTGTTGATGTAGGCCTCGTCCCCGGTGCCGGAGGGCTCGGGGTCCTGGCCGGTGCGGCACATCACCGCGACCGGAGGAAGTCGAGGATCGCCTCCGCGGTGGCCTCGGGTGCGCTCAGCTGCGGGCAGTGCCCGGTGGTGTTCAGGGTGACCAGCCGGGAGGAGGGGATCGCGGCGTGCACGTACGCGCCGACTTCGCGCGGGGCGATGACGTCCTCGGCGCACTCCAGCACCAGGGTCGGCACCCGCACGCCCGCCAGGTCCGCACGGCTGTCGGACAGGAACGTGGCGCGGGCGAAGACCCGCGCGATGTCCGGGTCGGTCGCGCAGAAGCTGTTGGTCAGCTCCTGGCCCAGTTCCGGGCGGTCCGGGTTGCCCATGATGACCGGAGCCATCGTGGAGGACCAGCCCAGGTAGTTCGCCTCCAGCGACGACAGCAGTTCGTCGATGTCCTCGGCGGTGAAGCCGCCGCGGTAGCCGTCGTCGTCGTTGAGGTAACAGGGGGACGGGGCCACCATCACCAGCGAACCGATCCGCGCCGGTGCCGCCTGTGCGGCCAGCACGCCGATCATGGCACTGACCGAGTGCCCCACGAACACGGCGTGGTCGAGCTCCAGCTCGTCGCAGACGTCCACCACGTCCTGGGCGTAGCCGTCCAGTGACGCGTAACGCTCCTCGCTCCAGGCGGACAGGTCCGAGCCGCCGGAGCCGACGTAGTCGAAGAGCACCACCCGGTGGTGCTCGGCCAGCGCGGGCACGACGAGGCGCCACATGTTCTGGTCGCAGCCGAACCCGTGCGCCAGCACCACCGCCTGCCCGTCCGGGCGGCCCGTCACCGTCACGTTGTTCCTGCTGCGCGTGTCCATCCCGCCATCCTGCCATTCGGGCCGCACCGCCCTTCAGGGCGGTCCGCCTGCCGCTGGCCCCGTGACGTGCCGGTCGCGGAAGGTGACAGCGGATCGTCCGGGCGGTCAGAGGCCGGCCAGCAGGCCGTCGAGCGGGGCGGGCACGCCGTCGGGGCCGAGGGCCTCGACGAGGACCCGGCCGTAATGGATCTTGCGTCCCTTCTTCGTGCCGAGGAAACGCCGCACCTGTTGCTGCGGGGTGCGGCCCCGCTGGGCGGGCTGGCGCAGGAACGTCCGCAGAGCGCGCAGATCGCCCTGCGCCCGGACCAGCTCGCGCACCCGTGCGACCCCCAGCGCGCGGATGAGTTCGTCCTCCAGGTCCGCCGCGCAGACGAAGAACTCCTGCCGTGCCACGCCGGCCCGCTCCCAGCCGCGGGCGTAGTAGTCGCGCTCGGCCTCGTCGCACAGGCCCGTGAGGCGCAGGCCCAGACCGGGCGGTCCCAGGAGGCGGGCGAACCGCCCGACGCTCATCGCACCGCCCATCGGCAGGACGCAGACGCCTTCGGCCGCCAGGTCCCGGCCGCGGCTCGCGGCCAGCGCGCCGACGGCTGCCGCGTCGCTCGGCCCTTCGAGCAGGACGACGGTCCGGACGGACAGCCGCGTGGCCAGCTGGTGCGCGGGGTCGCCGGGACCGCCCGCCGCCCACGCGACGACCGCCTCCCGGAACGCGCGCATGTCAGTCATGGGGCGAGTCTCCACCCTCTCCGGTCACGGCGGTACGCGATTTCCGCCCGTGCGCCGAGCACCGCGCCGACGCCCGTGACCGGCGGAGCGGCACGAGGCCTGCTATAGTCGATCATGGCTTCGCCGCCCGCACCCCGGGCAGCCGGTCACGCGTTGGTCGTCTAAGGCAAGACGCCCCGCTTCCTGCGGGGAAATGCAGGTGCAAGGCCTGCCCGGCGCTCCAGCACACGAGCCCGCTCCGGCACACGGGGCGGGCTCGTGCCGTTCTGTCAGCCGGGAGCCCCTGGCGGGCCGTTCGACGTCACGGATGGCTCACCGGGTCGGCGACGTCGGTCGCGGAGCCCGGACGGGCCGCCCCGGCCGCCGCCCTCCCGGCAGACCTGGGGTCCGGTCAGGTGAGCGCGCCCGCGTCGCACGCGGCCGAGGACTCGACCTCGTGCGTGTAGGACGTGATGAGGCGTTTCATCGCGTCGGCGTCGCGGTGCCCGGAGCCCTGGGCCTGCATCGCCGTGTACAGCTCCTGGCCGTACCGGGAGTCGACGCATCCGGCCGTCTTGCCGAAGGCCTCGTTCCCCGAGTAGCGGAACCGGTCGTCCTCCGCCGAGTGCCCGACTGCCTCCAGTGACTGGCCGTACGCGAAGTACGCGGTGGTCCTGCCCTCCTCCAGCCACGCCTGCGTGGTGGTCAGGACGAGCCTGCCGTCGACGACCACCTGGCAACTCCTCACCCCGCCGCCGGACTTGGCGCGCACGCTGATCGCGTCTCCGGCCGGCAGGAACGGTGCGAGGTCGTCGGTGCCGACGGCGATCCCGCACAGCTCGGCCGGCACCGCGTAGTTCCGCCCGGGCGCCTCCTCGCCACATCCGCAGAGGGCGGCGAGGAGGGCGGCGATCACCGGGACGACGACCGTGGCGCGCTTCCGTGACGGCGTACGGCGAGACTTCACGGGGACCCTTTCGGCGTGCCGGGGTCATGATTTTCGCATGACGTGGGCCGCCGGCCGGGGCCAGGGCGGGTCACCCCATGCTCTTGGCGCCGTCCAGGGACTCGCGGACGATGTCGGCGTGACCGGCGTGCTGGGCCGTCTCGCCGATGATGTGCAGCAGGACCCGGCGGACGGACCAGCGCGTGCCCGGCTCGTGCCAGGGGGCCGGCGGCAGCGGCTGGGACCGGTCCAGGTCCGGCACCGTGACGACCAGTTCGTCCGTCCGGCGCGCCATGTCCTCGTACGTCTCCAGCACCCCGGCCAGAGTCTCGCCGGGCAGCATCCGGAACTCGTCGGCCCGGCGCTGCCAGTCCGCCTCGGTCATGTTGTTCCAGTCGCCCAGCACCTCGGGGCCGTGCTCGATGAAGTCGCCCCAGGACCGTTCGACCGAGGTGACGTGCTTGATCAGACCGCCCAGGCACAGCTCGCCGGCGGTGGTCCGCCGCCCGGCCTGTTCGTCGGTCAGGTCGCGGGTGGTCAGGCGCAGGAACCCGCGGTGGTGGGCCAACGCCTCCAGCAGGTCGGCGCGTTCGCCGGTGGGCGCGGTGGGCGCGGTGGGCGCGGTGGGCGCGGCGGACGGCGTGGTCGGGGTGGCGGCGTGCTGGGTCTCGGTCATCGGCTCCGGCTTCCGTCGGTGGTGTTGCGTGGACGGGCGCCACGTTAGGAGCCGTATAGGTCGGATCCTGTCCTAAAGGTGCCGCCGCCCTCACGGGACTCGTCCGCACGGCCCCGCCCTACCGGCGCGGGACCAGGCCCGGCCCCCGGCCCGATCCCGGAGAGGGCGCCGCTGCCGCGGTGGCTCCCCAGGCGTCGGCGCACAGCGCCCGTTCGGCCGCGTCGGTGTAGAGGGCGGCGGCCAGCCAGGCACGGGCGAAGCGGTCCGTGTCGGCCGGGAGCAGACGCCCGAAGGCGTCGCGGGAACGGTCGGCGGCGGCGCCGTGCAGGCCGTCCAGGAGGTCGGCCGCCGTGGCGAGGCCGGCCCGGCGCAGGCGGGTGCCGTCGCCCGGCCCGCTCCGGGAGAACGCCAGGACCCGGCGGCCCCCTGCCACCGCCTGGTGCACGCGGCGGCGCAGCAGGTGCAGTGGGGCCTCCTCGCCGGCGGCGGCCACGAGGGGCGCCGGGACCGTCCCGGTGGGCAGGTCCGCGTGTTGCAGCCAGTCCAGGCCCAGGTCCACCCGGGCGGCGGGGTCGACGGGATGCTCGGCGGCGAGCAGCAGGGCGCGGGGGAACGGGCCGGGGACCAGGCGCGCGACGATCCGCAACCGGCTGCCCCGGGCGGCGGCGAGCAGGCGCAGGTTGTCCCGGTAGGGGAGGGCGGGATCGTCGTGGGCCGTCGCCAGCCGCACGGGCACGCCCGCGCAGTCGGCCAGCAGGCAGTCGCCCGCCGTCTCCCGGAGGGTGCCCGTGAGGGTCACCTCCAGGAACAGCAGGTCCTGCCCGCCGTCCAGGGCCCGCGCCACCTGGTCGCCCACGGGTACCGCCCACAGCCGGTCCAGCGGCTCGGCGCGCCAGGCGGCGCCGGACGCGCGGACCGCCCGTACCGCCGCCCCGGTGCCGAGCCGGCCCGTCGGAGAGACGGTGGCACCGGACACGGCCAGCCCCGCACGCGACAGTTGACGGTGGGTCAGGGCCGTGTCGCCGATGCGGACGGCCCGGTCGGCGGCGCCGGTCGCCCGGGCCGGCCCGCCCGGCGCCACGTCCGACACCGTGTACAGGCGGCCGTCGGCGTCGGCGGTCCAGGTGACCGCGCCCGCGTACCCGGTCGCCGTGAGGACCGGCTCGGAGAAGAGCCCGTACAGCCGCAGGGAGCCGTCCGGGCGGTACGGCTGCCGGACCGTGCCGCGCAGCTCGGCGAGGTCCGGGCCGGTGGCGCGCGGGACGCGGTGGGCGACACCCAGGACGCCGGCCAGCGCGCCGGCGAGTTCGGCAAGGCGGTGGCCGGCGGCCGCGGCGCGGGCCGCGTGCACCCGGGTCACCACCGAGACCGCCGCGG
Source organism: Streptomyces cinereospinus (assembly GCF_042430725.1). Taxonomy (NCBI): domain Bacteria; kingdom Bacillati; phylum Actinomycetota; class Actinomycetes; order Kitasatosporales; family Streptomycetaceae; genus Streptomyces; species Streptomyces cinereospinus. The sequence goes on from NZ_JBHMCY010000022.1 coordinate 41,400, forward strand.
CGGAGGCCCGGGGCAGGCCGGCCAGGCGGGCGGCGTGCGCGGCGCGCAGCAGCTCCGCCTGGAGCACGGCGCCGGCGCCGTCCGTGCCGGCGTCCAGGACGGCGGCGGCCGCGGCGTGCACGGCGTGGGCGGCGGTGCGTTGTTCGGGGGTTGCGGTGTCGGTGCCGGTGTCGGAATTGGCGCCGCCGGCGGTGGTGCCGGTGTCGGAGTTGGAGTCGCCGGCGGTGGTGCCGGTGTCGGAGTTGGAGTCGCCGGCGGTGGCGACGTCGGGTGCGGTGGTGGTGTCGGTGGAGTCGGTGGCGGGCTGTGCCTGGTCCGCGTCCGTCGCGCCGTCCGGGGTGTCGTCGGCGATCGGGGCGGCCGAGGCCGCCGCCGCGCGGTGCAGGCAGTCGGGGGCCAGCAGGCATCCGCAGCGGATCGCGTCCGCGCTGGTCACCGTCCCGCCGGGCGCGTGCAGAACGACGTCGGTCTCGTCGTCGACGGCGACGCGGACGGTGTCGCCGTCGCGGACGGCCGGACGCGCCGCGAGCTTGGCGACGCCCGCGTCCAGCCGCTTGCGGAGCCGGGGCGGGAGCGCCCCGACGAGTTCGGCGGTGACGGACGGGACGACCAAAGGCAGGTCCGGGCTCATGCGATCTTCTCCCCTACCCAGCGGGCGAGTTCCAGCGGACTGAGGGCGGCGACCGGCATGCCCGCGGCGACGAGCTGACCGGCGACGCCCGTGGAGTAGCGGGGCCGGCCCGCGTCGTCGAGGCTCGCGCAGCCCAGGACGTGGCAGCCGGCCCCGACCAGGGCGCGGACCTCGGCGAGCAGGCCGCCGAGCGGATAGCCCTCCTCGAAGTCGCTGACGACCACGACGAGGGTGCGCGACGGCACGGTGACGAGCTCGCGCGCGTGCCGGAGACCGGCCGCGATGTGCGTGCCGCCGCCCACGCTCACCTCCAGCAGCAGTGACAGCGGGTCGTCCACGTGCCCGGTGAGGTCGATGACCTCGGTGGAGAACGCCAGGAAGTGGGTGGACAGCGTCGGCACCCCCGCCAGCACCGAGGCGGTCAGCGCGGCCCACACCGTGGACGCCTCCATGGACCCCGACACGTCCGTGACCAGGATCAGCCGCCAGTCGGCGGCCCGGCGCGCCCGGGTGCGGAAGACCGGCCGCTCCGGGATCACCTGCACGGTGCCGTCCGGGAGGCGGCGCGCGGTCGCCAGGTTGGCCCGCAGTGTGCGGGGCAGGTCCAGGCCGCCGCCGGGCCGCCTGCTGGGGCGCGGCAGGGCGGTGCCGTGCAGGGCGGGCCGCAGCCGGGTGGCCAGTTGCCGGGTCAGCGCGTCGACCAGCCGCCGGACCAGCGGGCGCAGCGTGGCCAGGCGGGCCTCTGGCAGCCCGCCCGCGTGCCGCAGGACGGTGCGCAGCAGGTCCACCGAGGGACGCACGCCGTCCGCGTCCAGCTCGGCCAGGACGTCCGTGCGGCCGGACGCGGCGGCCGCCGCCAGGACCTCCTCCCGGACGCCGGGCCCGAACAGCGCGGCCAGCTCCTCGGACCACTCCCGTACCCCGGGGTACGGCGCCTCCCGTCCGCCACCGTTCCCGGCGCCGGCCAGGTCCCCGCGGCTGCCCTCGCCGCGTCCGCTGCCGTACAGCTCGTCCAGCGCGGTCGCCAGCCGTGCGGCGGACCGCGGCAGCCCGTCCGCGCGGCGGCCCAGCAGGAGACGCCAGCGGTCGGCGGGGGCGACGAGGCGGTCCTCGGCCGGGGAAGCGGCCGGCGCCGTGGCACGGCCCTGCTCCGGCCGTTCCGGCGAGGGCTCCGCCGGGCCGCCGGGCGGGGCGGCGGCACCCTCGGACACGGGCAGCAGCCCCAGCGAACGCAGCGCCTCGCGGGCGGTGAGGTCCGCCCGGGTCCAGGCGGCGAGCGAGACCGGGTCGGCACCGTCCGTGCCGGCGACGTGCGCCGTACCGAGGCGCTCCTCGACGGCGGCCAGGAGACGGTCGCGGGCCGCGGGGCTGAGCGTGTCGAAGCCGCCGCGCAGCGCGGGGAGCCGGTCGAGGAACTCCCGGTCCGGCAGCTCGGACACCCGGGCGAGCAGCGGTTCGAGCGCGGGTTCCGCGGCCTCCAGCAGCGGGCCCGCGGCGGTCAGCAGACCGCTGAGCCGGGCGGTCAGCGCGGTCCGCGAGCCGGGGTCGGTGGCCCCGTCGATCCAGGAGGCCACGCGGTCACCGAGGACGCGCGCGTCCTCCTGCCCCAGCAGCACGCGCACGGCCCCGGCGGCACCGCGCATCAGCGGCGAGCCGTCGGCGGACAGCCGGGCCAGGGCGTCGGCGAGCCGGACACCGCCCGCCAGGTCCGCCCGGTGGGCTAGTTCCAGCAGCGCGTGGGCGTCGGCGACCTCCTCGGACCCGGTCAGGCCGTCCACTTGCCGTACCGCCGCCGAGGTCAGCAGCTCCGCCACCGAGGCCGCCCGGTCCGCGCGGTCCGGGGCGGCGTCCAGCCCGGGGACGTGACCGGCCCGCAGCCGGTCCAGCAGGGCCAGCCCGGCAAGCAGTTCCGTGAGCGTCCCGGCCTGCGGGAGGACGGCGGCGACGTCGTCCAGACGTTCGTCCGCGAGGACCGGCAGACCGCACTCCGCCGCCCGTTCGAGCCCTTCGAGGGCCTGGGCGGCGGTCGGCCCGCCCTCGTCCAGCTCCCGGCGCCGCCGTTCGCGCAGTACCCCCTCGGCGGCCTGAGCGGGCGTCACCCCGCGCACGCCGGCCGCCGTGAGCATGGCCTCCGTCGCGGGCGTCCAGCGCACCTCCCAGCGCGAGGTCAGGGCCTCGGCACCCCCCGCGCCGACGACCTCCCGCACCTCCCCGTACGGCACCCCGCACACTGTCAGCCGGCGCAGCAGCAGCTCACGGCGCCGGTCGAGATCCGAACGCAGCGGATCCAGCCGCAGGTCCCGCGCGGGGGCGCGGCCGCCCGCCGCCGGGCCGGGCAGGCCCAGCCGCGCCACCTCGGCCTCGACCGCGGGGGTGAGGCCGCTGCGCGGCGCCTGCGGGGCGGGGCGCCCGCCGCGCGTGCCGACGAGCACCCGCTCCATCGCCCGCGCCACGGCCCGCCCCCGCCCGTACGGCTCACCTTGCGCGAGCACCGTCTGCACGGCCTCCACCAGTTCGCCGCGCCCGGCCGCGGGCAGCCCGCGCAGCCGGGCGAGGTCCGAGGCGAGCCGGCTGATCTCCCGCGCGTCGGCGGGGCCCGAGGGGTGGCCGAGGTCCCGCAGTGCCGCGCAGACGCGGACGGCCGCCCGGGTCAGCGCCTCCTGGAGCGCCGCCGGGTCACCCGCCGCCCGCAGCACCATGTCCTGCCACTCCGGGTCGCGGATGCCCGCCGGGTAACCGGACCGCTCATCGAGCAGGGCGTACGTGTACGGGATCAACGAGGTCGTCCAGCCGGACCGCCGCGCCTCGGCGGCCGTCGCGGTCCCCGCTGTGGCGCCCGGCGACGCGCCCGGCGAAGCCGCCGTCCCCTGCCGGGCCGGCCACGGGTCGGCTGCGGCAGCGGTATCCGCGGGCGCCGGGCACCGGGACGGGTCGGCTGCGGCAGCCGTGTCCGCCGCCCACCGCACCAGCGCCGGGGCGTGGAACGCGCCGACCACCACGGCCGCCCGCTCCCCGCGCGCGGTCGCCTCGGCCAGCCGGGACCGCATCCAGCGCTCCCGCCGCAGGTCCAGTTCCGGTACGCCGCCCGAGGCGGCCGCGTCCTCGCGCAGCGCCCACCCGGTGAGCAGGGCGGCCCGGCGCAGGGCCTCCGGCGGGGAACCGGGGGCGGTCGCCTCCACGAGCCGGTCCCAGAGGTCGTCCCCGGGGCGGCCGGTCAGCCCTGCCCGCAGGGCGGTGGCGAGGCCGGGGCCGCCCACCTGCTCTCCCGCGGCCCGCCGAGCCTCGCCCCACGCGCGGTCGGCGAGCGGCAGGTCGCAGGCGACCACTGGTACGCCGTGCCGGGCGGCCCAGCGCACGGCCGCCAGCTCGGGTGAGAAGTCGGCGAACGGATAGAACGCCGGCCCCGTGCCGCCGCTGCCGTCGGCGGGCGCGGCGGCGAGCGCCACCGGGGCCCGCGTCTCCTCGTGTCCGAGCCAGGGCAGCCACTCCTGCATCTCGGCCGGCAGTTCGACGAGCAGCACGTCCGGCTCCGCCGCGTCCAGCAGCGCGGGCACGGCGGCGGCCAGCGACGGCGCGTGGTGCCGCACGCCGACCAGATAGGGCGCCGCCGGGCCGGTGAGGGCGGCGAGCGCCGCGTCGGGCGAGGCCGGGCCGGCCGGCCGGGAGGGCGCGGCCGGGCCGGGGACCGCCCCGTGGGTGAGGGACACGGCCGTCAGCCCTCCAGGACCGTACGCAGGTCCCACAGGGTGCGCCAGGTGGCGGAACCCTGCTCGGCGCGGCGCCGGACCGGACCGTCCCAGTAGCCGCGCAGCCGGGCCGCGTCGGCGGGGTCGTCCTTGCGGACCACGCCCAGCAGGTGGCCGGGCAGCAGCCCGAGCACGTCCCGGTCGCCCGGGAAGTACGCCGCCGCGAGGGCGAGCGCCCCGGCGACGGACACGGCCTCCGCGGTGCTCATCACCGTGGACGGCCGCTCCACCTCCCAGCCCTCCGCCGAGCGGCCCTCACGCAGGTCCCGGAAGGCGGTGACCAGTGCCTCCAGTACCGCGTCGTCGACCTGGAACGGGGCCCCGGCGCGCTCCACGGACGCCCGCGCCTGACTGCGCACCAGCGCGGTCTCCGCGTCGAGGTCCCCGATGGGGCCGACCGTCTCGAAGTTGAACCGGCGCTTGAGCGCCGCGGACATCTCGGAGACACCCTTGTCGCGCAGGTTGGCGGTGGCGATGAGGGTGAAGCCGGGCGCCGCGTGCGCCAGCGCGTCGTCGGTGCCGGCCAGTTCGGGCACCGCGATCCGCCGCTCGGACAGCAACGACACCAGCGAGTCCTGCACCTCCGGCAGACAGCGGGTGACCTCCTCGACGCGGGCGACGGCGCCGCGGGACATCGCGGTCAGGACGGGGGAGGGCACGAGCGCCCGCCGGCTGGGGCCCTGCGCCAGCAGCAGTGCGTAGTTCCAGCCGTACTTGAGCTGGTCCTCGGTGGTGCCGGCCGTGCCCTGCACGACCAGGCCGCTGGTGCCGCACACGGCGGCGGCCAGCAGCTCCGACAGCATCGACTTGGCGGTGCCGGGCTCGCCGACGAGCAGCAGCCCGCGCTCCCCGGCGAGGGTCACCACGCACCGCTCGACCAGCGCCCGCTCACCGACGAACTTGCCCTCGACCACCAGCCGCCGCGGCACCCCGTCGGGCGCCTGCGCGCGGTCGGGCAGCTTCAGCGCCCGGCCGTCGCTGCCCATCACGAACGTGACGACCGCACGTGGGGTGAGCCGCCACGCGGGCGGCCGCGGCCCGTCGTCGTACGCGGCGAGGAAGGCCAGCTCGGTCGCGTACCGGTCCTCGGGCGGGACGATCTGGCGGTCCGGGGCGGGGTCCGTGGCGGGGGAGAGGGTGGTGGTCATCGATGCGTGTTCTTCCGGGCGCGGGTGGACGGTCGGGTGCGGGTGTGCGGTCTGGCGCGGGTCGGGCGCCGTCATCGGCGGCGGCCCTTGCGGGTGGCGCGAGTGGTGAGTTCCTCGTAGGCCGGGGCGTCACCGGACCGCACGCGGTCCCAGGCGCGCGTGAACAGCTCCGGCACCGGCAGCAGCGGCACCGCGCGCGCCTGGTCGGGGATCGGGTAGAGGCCCCGCTTCCACAGCTCCACCGGCAGCGCGGGCGACTTCAGGTCGAGCCAGCCGCACGGCAGGAAGAGCGTGCGCCCGGCGCGTGCCCGCTTCGCCTCGACGACCAGGCCGGTGGCCGCCAGCTCGGCGCGCGCCTTCTTCGTCCGGGCCGGCTTCCAGCCCGTCCAGCGGGCGCAGTTGCGGTCCGTCGGGTCGGGCAGGGCCAGCAGCTGGAGGTAGAGCGTGGCCGCGTCCTCGCCCAGGCCGTGCGTCCGCGCGACCTCGGCGACCAGTCCGGGCACGCTGACGGACGGGTCCTGGGCGCATCCGGTGGGCCCCTCGGGATCCGTTCCGGCGGCGAGCGCGCGGGCGAGTCCGTCGTCCAGGATCGTGCGCAGCGCCCGCATGTCCGCGCCCCGCCCGGCCCCGACGAGCCCCTCGACCAGTCCGAACACCGGGTCGTCCGCCCCCGTGAGTGCACCCGTGCGGACCAGGACGGTCTCCTTGTCGCCGTGCCAGGGGCGCAGCACCAGCGCCTCGCCCACCGGGGTCAGGCCGTGTGCGTCGGCACCTCCGGTGGCGGGCAGCCCGTACGCCTTGCGCAGCTCCACGGCGGACGGCGTGCCCTTCTCCGTCCAGGCCAGGTCGAGGTCGAGCAGCAGCCCGGGGTCCGCGACCCGGCGGCGCAGCGCGGCCAGCCCGTCCGGCAGTGCGGCGCGCAGGGGGTGGCCGTACGGCAGGCAGTAGGCGAGCCCGGCCAGGGCGGCCACGGCGCGCGTCAGGCGGTACCGGCCGGGCAGTGCCCGGGCGTCGTCCGGCACCAGGGCGCCGTCCTCGCCGGGCCGCTGGACCGTGGTGCGGCTGATCCAGGGGGTGCGCTGCGGGTTGAGCACCTCCTCGGCGGAACCGTTGGGCACGCCGGCCAGGGACAGCTCGCCGGCGATGTCCTCGGGCAGGCGGACCAGCCCGGCGAACCGCTCGGCCCACACGCGGCCCGCCGCGTCCGTGTCCGGTCCCTCGGTCCACAGATCGGCCGGGTCCGCCGGCAGCAGCGCGCCGACGAGCGCCGCCTGGTCCGCGGGCGGCACCGAGGACAGGTGCGCGTCGCCCAGTTCCTTCTGCCGCGGCTTCAGCCCGGTGGCCGCGATCACCTCGGCGGTGAGCTGCGGCGGCTTGCCGGCGAGCAGCAGGGCCGCCTGCACGGGCCCGAGTCCGCCGTGCGTCGCGGCGGCCAGTGCGCCCGGTGCCTCCGGCTGCCAGGGCGCCGGTCCCTTGTCCCGGACCAGCCCCATCACCTCGGCCAGCGCGTCGGCCGGGAACACCGGCGGGTAGACGGTCTCCTGCTTCAGTACGAAGTGCGCGACCGCGCCGAATCCGCCCGTCGGGTCATGGTCCAGCGCCAGCCAGCTCACGCGCCTGTGGTGATGGTCGACGCCCTGGCGGCCGAGGACGACGACGGTGCGCCCCTCCCGGCGCAGCACCTGACCGGCGCGCTCCGGCCCGCCGCTGGGCTCGCTCAGCACCACCTCGCGCAGCGCGCCCCGCGCTCCGGCCAGCGGCCCTTCCACGATCGCCTCGAACAGCAGCAGCAGCGCCTGGCGGTGCGTCTGCGTCAGGGTCGGCATGGCGGCGCGGTAGGCGAGCGGCCGCAGCGCGCCCAGCACCGAGGGCCACACCGAGCCGATGTCCGGTACGGTGAACTCGTCGCTGAGCCACCCCTCGGCGGCCCCGGCGAGCCGGGCGGCCTCCGGCAGGCACTGGCCGTCGGCCGGCTTGCCGGACAGGACGTGGCTGACGGCGCGGATCTGGCGCAGCGCGCTCCAGCGCTGCCCGCCGCCCCACCAGCCGTACAGGTCGGCGAGGCCGGCGACGGCCTCGCGCAGCGTCTGGTCGTCACCGTGTTCGGGACGGTAGTCGGCGAACATGCCTTCGGTCCGCTTGCGTTCCGTCTTCGGGCGCTCCACCGGAGGCGTCACGAAGGTGGCGATCGACTCCGCCAGGCGCAGCACCGCCCGCACCAGGGCCGCGACCCCGGTGACCGTCCGTGGCTCGGTGAGGGCCGGCAGGCAGTGGCGGACGCTCGCGCCCAGCACCTCGTCGGCGGACGGGATCTCCGGCTCGCCGGCGGCGGCCTGCGCCGTACCCGCCGTGCCCGACGCGTTCCCGGCACCGGCCGCCGTGCCCACGGCGTGCCCGGGAGCCACCGTGCCCGCTCCCGCGTCGCCCGCGGCCTTCGCCCGGGCCGCCGCGGCCGCGACCTTCGCCTGCCGTTCGCTCAGCGCCGCGATCCCGGCGTGCAGCATCGCGTCCGCCTGCTCGTCGGTCAGCGCCCGCAGGACCGCCGACGTAGCCTCGTCGCGCGGCCGCAGCGCGTGCCAGAAGTCGACCGGCGGCACGAGCCGCGTCCCGGCGGCGAACTCCCCGCCGCGCTCCAGCGGCGTCACATGACCCAGCTCCCGCACATCCGTGCCGCCGTCCCGGCCGTACCACGAGACGTGCCGGTACTGGGCGACGGCCACGGTCTCGGCCCCGCCGGGGAGCCGCAGCGCGCCGAGCGGAACGCCCGGCGTCCGGGCACCGGGTGCCGCCGGCAGGGTGACGGTGCGCCCGTCCGGCGTGCCGACGGTGAGACGGGCCTCGTCGCCCTCGCCCTCGGTGCGCACCCAGCGGCCGAGGACCGTGCCGTCGGTGCCGAACGGGCTGTCCTCCAGGCCGGATTGCAGGGGCAGCACCGAGCAGTGCCGCTGGAGCAGGGTGGCGCCCTCGCGGATGCCGGTCCGCAGGAAGGCGGGCAGCGAGGCCCGTCCGTGCGTGCCGGTGGCCGGGTCGTACTCGAGCCAGACCTGCTGCCGTCCCTGCCGGCCCTGGCGCCAGTACGAGGTGCCGTCCCCGAGCACGGGGCGGGCGGGCGGCAGGACCGTGTCCCCGGCGTGCAGGGCCCGCCCGCCGGTGGCCCGGCCGCCGCCGGGCAGCGGAACGGAGGTCTCGCCCGCGTCGCCGCTGCTGTACCAGTGCGGGAGCTGTTCGCCGCCGAGGGTGAACACCTCGGTCGGGCGGGCCGACCAGTAGCCGTACTGCCGGCCGTCGCGCCGCCACATCACCAGCAGTTCGCCGTCCGTGTAGCGGAACGCCGGGCGCTGCCAGCGGTCCTGGTCGACCGGCAGCCGCAGGTCGTGTTCCAGCAGGATGTCCTGCGGGCCCACGACGATCACCTTGTGCCTGCGGGCCAGGATCAGCGCCGGCCAGGCCTCGTGGACGGCGAGCGTGTCGTTGCGGTCGTGCCGGGTCTCCGCGTCCAGCCGCCGCAGCGCCTCGTCGAGGGCGGGCCAGCCCAGTTCGTCCAGGATGCCGGCGCGCAGGGTGCGGCCGAGCAGCGGCGCGACGTCGAGCGCGGCGGCCCGGGCCACGGCCCGCGGGCTGACCCGGGCGGCGACGGCACGGAACGGAAGCAGCCGTTCCAGCGCGGCGCGCGCGGCGGGCAGGCCGGCCGCCTGCTCCAGTTCCCCGGCCGCGTCGTCCAGCCACTCGCGCAGTACGCCGGCGAGGACGGGGTGTCCCGCGAGTCCGTCCAGCAGTTCCGTGCCGGAGCGGTGGCCGGTCAGGCCCCCGACCGCCGTGTAGAGCAGGCGCCGGTAGCGCGGGTCCGCTCCGACCGCCGCCAGGTCCCGCCGCCCGGGCCGGGTCTCCCGCAGCCACTGGCCGACGGGGAGGTGCACCTGCTCGTCGGCCGCGGGCAGGGTCAGCGGTATGCCCTCCGCCGCGCACAGGTCCAGCAGGTCGAGGTCGGCGCCGGCGTGCCAGCGGCCCGTGAAGAGGTTCACCGGGCGGCCCTGGGCCCGCAGGCGCGGGGCCATGCGCGCCACCAGCGCGAGGGTGGCCGGTGACCGGCCGCTGACCGTGCCGCCGTGCTTGCGGTGCAGCGCCCAGCGGCTGAGCCAGTCCGCCGCGTCGACCTCGCCCGGCGCCTCCGCCGCGGCGACCCCGCCGGCCGCGTCCGCCGCGTCGGCCCCGTCCTCCGCCGCGTCCGCCCCGGTCTCGCCCGTCAGCATCCGGTCGGCGCCGGTCTCCGCGAGCAGCGCCAGCCAGAACTCGTCGTCCTCCGTGGAGCGGCCCAGCCCGGCCGGCATGATCTCCAGCAGCCGGACCCGCACCGCGGGCCGCTGTCCGGCCAGGACGACCAGCGTCGCCCGGTAGGCGTTCCAGAACGACGCGGGGGCCCGGACCGCCGCCGGGGAGGCGAGCAGGTCCGCGACCAGGCCGCACTCCTCGCTGACCCGGTCGAGTCCGGCGGCCTTGATCAGGGTGCGCGCGTCCTGGGGCAGCGAGGCGTACGGCGGCATGCCCGCCGCGCAGCGCTCCACGGTCAGCTGCCGGAACTGCGCCCAGGCCCGCGCCGGGGCGAGCCGGGCCGAGAGGGCCTTCACATGTTCCTTGAGCGCCTTGACCGTCAGCGCCCCGGCGAAGGCGAACTCCAGGAAGACGGCCCGCTGCCGCTCCTCGTCCACGGCCAGCGCGTGCACCCGCTCCGCCTCGCGGGCCTTGCCGAAGAAGGCCGCCGCGTACGTGGTGTTGTCGTGCTGGAGGAAGACGCGCGCGGCCTGCTCGTAGAAGGTGGGCAGGAAGTGCGGCACGGCCCGGCCGAGTTGCTCGCCGAGCGCCTCGAAGCCCTCTTTCGCCGCTCCGGGGCGGGACTTGGCCTGCCGGGCGAGCCGCTCGACGTCCCTGACCAGCGCCAGCGCGTGGTGCCCGTTCGCCGGGTCGTTGACCAGTGCCCAGGCGGGGAAGCCGAGCGTCTCCCGGCGCACCTGCCCGACCTCGTGGACCTCCGGCTCGCGGACCAGTCCGAGGAAGTCCAGGGCGAGGTCCTCGGCCTCGCCCAGCGTGCCCGGCACGAGTCGTACGACCGCGCGCTCGCCCAGCGCGGGATGCGTGTACGTGCGGACGGTCAGGACGTCGGCGTCCTCCCGGTCCGTGGCGCCCGGCGGCAGCACGGCGCCGGCGTCGAGCAGCGCGGCGGCGGTGGTCTCGTCGTGGGCGGTGGCGTCGTGCGTGGTGGTGCCGTGGGTCGTCATGCCGCACGCTCCTCGTCCTCGATGTCGCGCCCGGCGTAGAGCGCCGCGGCCATGCGCATGCCTTCCGACCAGGCCACCGGCCCGACCCGGCCGAGCTTCAGCACCCGGCCCGCCGGGTCGGTGAAGACCAGCGGCCCGGTCTCGGTCTCCTCGTAGCCGTCGTAGTCGCCGACCCACACCCGGGCCTCGACGCCGCGGCCGTCCTCCAGCACGGAGCACACGGCGTGGCCGCCGCGCACGCGGTAGCCGAGCTGGGTCGCCCGGCCGTGCAGGAAGCGCAGTTCCTTGAAGGCGCCGCCCGCGTAGTCCTCGACGGAGGCCGCCTCGGCGTCGAGTGCGGCGGGCCGGTGCCACACCTCGCGGAAGAGCTGCTGGGCGCGCTGCTCGACGCCGAGTTCGACGGCGAACTCCCGCAGCTCCTCCAGGTCGTCCAGGAGCACGGGGTGCGGCAGGCGGACCAGGCCGGGGGTGAGGCGCACGGTGTCGCCGTCGAGGTCGACCAGGCCGAGGCCGCGCTCGGGGTCGGCGTCCCGCAGGAACCCGGCCACCTCGCCGTCCGCCCCCGTGACCACCAGGTCGCGCAGGGCCGCCTGCCAGGCCGGGTCCGGCCACACGCGCGCCAGGACCGCGAACGGCACCGGCAGCGACCGCACCATCCACCGCTCGACGTCGGCCAGGCACTGCCGTTCGTGCCGTTCCAGCCACTCGACGAGCTGACGCAGCCCCACCACCGCCGGATCGTCGGCGATCTTGGACGGTACGGACTTCAGCCGCCGCCCGGCCGCGTTGCGGCACACCACCTTGCCGTCGTCGAGGGCGACTTCGTAGCCGCCGGCCGACACCCACCCCATGCGTGCCTCCCGCACCCGCAATGATCAAGTGACGGGAACTGTAGAGCAGGCCTCTGACAACGCGGCCCGGCGGCCCGGTGCGCGGGACGGAACCGGGACCGGCGCGGCACCGCCCATGGACCGGGGACCTCACCGGCGCGGGCAGCGGACCTGCCGCCGGCTGACGGCGTGTCGCCTGCCGGCATCCCGTACCGCGTCCTCCGGGCCCCGCCGGACTGGTCCCGACGAGGGACTCGTCGGCGTGTTGCTGGGACAGACGGGTGGATCGATGACACGGCTGGACGGCCCGGATGGTGCGCCTCGGGACGCTGACCCACGGTGGTTCGTGTCGAGGCCGGGTCCCTTCCAGCTGATGCCCTGTTCGCTGCCCGGCCACGGCGAAAGGACACCGACATGCGCTCTGCACGCATTCTTCTCGCCACCGCGGCCGCCTCCGCCGCACTCGCCTTCACCTCGCCCGGCGCCGCGTTCGCCGTAACGGCCGGGGACCACGAAGGCCGTGACGACTCCTCGTACAGCAGTGACCACGGCAGCGACTCCGGCGGCGACCACGACAAGGGTTCCGGCAGCGATTACGACAAGGACTACGGCAAGGACTCCGAGAAGGAGTCCGGCAAGGAATACGACAAGGACTACGACAAGGACTCCGAGAAGGAGTCCGACAAGGACTACGACAAGGACTACGGGAGCGACTACGACAAGGACTACAGCAAGGAGCACGACAAGGACGGCAGCCACGACGGCCCGCGCGGCGGCATGCACACGGGTGGCGGTGCGCTCGCCGCGGTGCGGGGCGGTGACGACTGGAGCTCGGACCACGAGGGCGGCAAGTCGGACCACGACGGAGGCAAGTCCGACCACGGCGGTGACAAGTACGACCACGGTGGCGACAAGTACGACCACGGTGGCGACAAGTACGACTCCGGGTCCTACAAGGGCGACAAGGACAGCGACGACCACGGCAAGCCGCGCGGCGGCATGCACACCGGGGGCGGCGGCCTCGCCGCGCCCGGAGTCACCACGGGCGGGCTGGCCATGCTCGCCGTAGGCGCCACCGGCGTGTACGCGCTGCGTCGCAAGAAGGCCGCCGAGCCGACGTCCTGACCGGTCTCCCGCACACCGGGGACGCGGCCGCCGCCGGCGACACCGTGCCGACCACCCGCCCCCCAAGCCGTCAAGCCCGTGCTGCCACGTCCGAGTGAGGTGATGTCCGATGACAGCAGCAGGTCCCTCCGCCACGCCTCCCGTCCAGCGGGCGCCGGACGGGCAGCACCCCGGCCACGGCGGGCGGCTGACCCTGTGGGGCGTGGCGATCGTCATCATCGGCGTCAGTGTGTTCGGCGGTCGCCAAGAGCCGGACACCACGCCGGCGGCCCCCCGCTCCCCGGCCCCGACGGCGGCTCCCGCACGGACCCAACAGGCCGTGCGGGCGCTGCCCCGCTCCACACCGACCCGGCTGTCCATCCCGAAGATCTCCGTCGACGCGCCCTTCGTCCCCCTCGCCGTCGGCGCCTCGGGCCAGCTCGAGCCGCCGCCGGCGGCCGAGACCAATCTCGTCGGCTGGTACGCCAAGGGGGTCTCGCCCGGCGAGCAGGGCACCTCCATCGTCGCCGGGCACGTCGACACCGCCACCTCGGCGGCCGTCTTCGCCGGCCTCTACGAACTCCGGCGCGGCGACCGGTTCACCGTCGCTCGCGCCGACGGCCGCAAGGCGCACTTCGTCGTGGACGACACGCAGACCTTCGCGAAGGACGACTTCCCCGACAAGCTCGTGTATGCCGACCGGGGCCGCCCCGAGGTGCGGCTCATCACCTGCGCGGGGGAGTACGACCGTTCGGCGAAGGACTACACCGAGAACCTGGTGGTCTTCGCCCACCTGGTGTGACGCGGCGCCGCCCCGCCTCCGTGGGAGCCGGTTCGATTGGACCGGGGCGGCGCAGGGCACTCGGCGATGGCCCGGCCCTCGCAGCCGGGGCCCACGACAGCGCGGAGGTACACGTTGGCAGCTCGTCATCGACTGGTCAAAGCCGGTCCGGCCGTCGTGTGGGCCGTACTGGCCGACGGCGCCACGTACGCGCGGTGGGTGGTGGGACCCTCGGCGGTCGAACCGGTGCGCGGACAGTGGCCGCAGACCGGCGCGGCCATCCGCTACGAGATCCCCGTCGGGCCGCTGCGGCTGTCCAACGAGACGGTCGTCCGCCGCTGCGACGAGGGCGAGGCGCTGGAACTGGAGGCCCACGCCGGCCCGCTCGGCACGGCCCGCATCGCGATCGAACTGCGGCCGTGGGGCGAACACTGCCTGGTGCTCGTGGACGAGCACCCGCTCCAGGGAGCGGGCGGCCTGCTGCACAACGCGGGCTTCGAGGTGCTGATCCAGCTCCGGCACCGCGCCATGCTCAAGCGTCTCGCCCAGCTGTGCGAGGCGGCGGCGCGCGGCGACCGGGGCCGCCGGGCCACCGTGTCCGCTCCCGGCGCAGCCGCCGCGGGCACGGGCGGGACGGCCGATGCCTGACGCCGTGGTGATCGGGGCCGGCCCCAACGGGCTGGTCGCCGCCAACCTCCTCGCCGACGCCGGATGGAGCGTGCAGGTCCTGGAGGAGCAACCCGAACCGGGGGGCGCGGTACGGCACGACCGGGGGGTCGACCCCGGCTTCGTCAGCGACGTCTTCAGCGCCTTCTATCCGCTGGCCGCGGCCTCGCCCGTGCTGGCCGGACTGCGGCTGGAGGACCACGGGCTGCGGTGGAGCCACGCGCCCAGCGTGCTGGCCCACCCGCTCACCGACGGCACCTGTGCCGTGCTCGACCGCGACCTCGACACCACGGCCGCGTCACTCGACGCCTTCGCGGCCGGCGACGGAGCCGCCTGGCGCCGGCTGCACGAGCTGTGGGGGAGCCTCCAGCCCGACTTGCTGAGCGCCCTGTTCACCCCCTTCCCCCCGGTCCGCGCCACCGCCCGGCTGGCCCTCAGGCTGCGCGCCGCCGGCGGGCTGCGCGCGGCACGCTCCCTCGTACTGCCGGTGCGCCGGCTGGGGGAGGAGGAGTTCGACGGCGAGGGCGGCCGGCTGCTCCTGGCCGGCAACGCCCTCCACGCCGACCTGGCCCCCGAGGCGGCCGGCAGCGGAGGGTTCGGCTGGCTGATGGCGATGCTCGGCCAGACCTACGGCTTCCCCGTGCCCGCCGGCGGCTCCGGCGCGCTGACCGACGCCCTCGTCCGGCGGCTGCGTTCGCGCGGCGGCCGGCTGGGCTGCGGACAGCGTGTCGAGCGGATCGTCGTGCGCGGCGGGCGGGCCGTCGCCGTGCGTACCGCGGCCGGGCAGACGGTGGCCGCGCGACGCGCGGTCCTGGCGGACGTGTCGGTGCCCGCCCTGTACGGCGAGCTGGTGCCCGCCGAGCACCTGCCCCCGCAGACCCTGGCCGACCTGCGGCGCTTCCAGTGGGACTTCGCCACCTTCAAGGTGGACTGGGCACTGGACGGCCCGGTGCCCTGGCGGGCGGAGCAGGCGCGCCGGGCCGGGACCGTGCACGTGGCGGACGGCATGGACGAGCTCACCCGGTTCGCCGCGCAGATCGCCATGCGGCAGGTCCCGGACCGGCCCTTCCTGCTGTTCGGCCAGATGACCACGGCCGACCCCGCCCGCTCCCCGAAGGGCACCGAGTCCGCGTGGGCCTACACCCATGTGCCCCACGACATCCGGGGCGACGCCGCCGGTGAAGGCATCACCGGACGGTGGGACACCGGGGACCAGGAGCGCATGGCCGACCGGGTCGAACACCAGGTGGAACGCCTCGCGCCCGGTTTCCGCGCGCTGATCCGGGCCCGGCGCGTGCTGGCGCCCCCGGACCTCCAGGCACTCGACGGCAACCTGGTCGGCGGGGCCATCAACGGCGGCACGACCGCCCTCCACCAGCAGCTCGTCTTCCGCCCGATGCCCGGTACCGGCCGCCCCGAGACCCCCGTCGCTGGTCTCTTCCTGGCCTCCGCCGGAGCGCACCCGGGCGGCGGCGTGCACGGAGCGCCGGGGGCGAACGCCGCCAGGGCCGCGCTGCACCGCCGCCGCCCACCCGGTCTGGCGGCCGCCCAGCGGCTCCTCACCCGACGGGACCGCACCGGGGCAAAACGCTGAAGCGACCGGCGGGGCCGCGACTGGCGGGGCCGGTCGCTTCCCAGTACCGGACGGGCCGGGCCCACCAGGCCGGAACCACCGGTTCAGGCGCATCCGGGCGCGACCTCGGGCGGGAACAAGAGGGACAGAAGACATTCGTTCCCAGCCGGGAAGCCGGGAAGCCGGGAAGCCGGGAAGCCGGGAAGCCGGGAAGCCGGGAACGCTCGGTGCCCGGGAACGCCCGGTGCCCGGGACGCCCGGTACCCGGGAACGCCGGGACAGCTGAGAAGGAGGCCCCCCGATGCACAGCAGTCCGCTCGGCGGCCGGACCGTGGTGGTGACCGGAGCGGCCCGCGGGCTGGGCGCGGCGCTGGCGCACGAAGTCGCCGTGCGCGGCGCCCGGGTGGCTCTGCTCGGCCACGAGGGAAGCGCACTCCAGGCGGTCGCGGCCGCCCTGCCCACCTCGGCCCTCGCCCTGGAGACCGACGTGACCGACCCGGCGGCACTCGCCACCGCCGCGCGCGCCGTCCGCGCCCGCCTGGGGCCCGCCTCGGTGGTGGTCGCCAACGCCGGCATCGCCGAGGGCGGCCCCTTCCTCACCTCGGATCCGGCGATCTGGCAGCGGGTGATCGACGTGAACCTCACCGGCAGCGCGCACACCGCCCGGGCGTTCCTGCCCGACCTGATCACCACGCGGGGCCACTACCTCCAGGTGGCCTCACTGGCGTCGCTCGGCGCGGCTCCCCTGATGAGCGCCTACTGCGCCTCCAAGGCCGGCGTCGAGGCCTTCGCCCACAGCTTCCGGGCCGAGGTGGCCCACCACGGTGTCAGCGTGGGCATCGCCTACCTGAACTGGACCGACACCGACATGGTGCGCGAGGCCGACCAGCACGCCGTACTGCGGCAGCTGCGCCGGCAGATGCCGCCGCCTGCCCGGCGCGTCCACAGCGTCGAGTCGGTCGCCGACCGGATCGCGCACAGCCTGGAGCGCCGGCGTACGGCCGTCTACGCGCCGCCCTGGCTGCGACTGGTCCAGCCGGTACGCGCCGCGCTGCCTCCGGTGGTCCTGCGTGTCTCCCGGCGCCGCCTGCCCCGTCTGGAGGCCGAGGCGCCCTTCCTGCCGACCGGCCTGCTCGGCGCGGGTGGCGAGGCCGACCGCGAGGCGATGGAAGACGCCCCCTGAGCGGTGCGGGTGAGGGACTGCGCCGGTCAGGGGGAGGTGGTGGTGCGGCGCTGGCAGTCCTCGCACAGGCCCCACCAGGTGATCTCGGCCTCGTCGATGGCGAAGCCCTTGCGCTCCAGCGGATCCAGGCAGGGGGCCGCACCGACCGCGCAGTCGACGTCCTCGACCCGGCCGCAGCCGCGGCAGACCAGGTGGTGGTGGTTGTCGCCCACGCGGAGCTCGTAGCGGGCGGGCGAGCCCGCGGGCTCGATGCAGCGGATCAGCCGCGCCGTGGTGAGGTCCTCCAGGACGTTGTACAGCCCCTGCCGTGAGAGGCCGCTCTCGGCGTGCTTGCCGACTCCGATCCGCGCCTCCAGGTCGGGTGCCGTGGAGTGCGGGTGCCCCCGCAGGGCCGCGAGCACCGCACGGCGCTGGGCGGTGTTGCGCAGACCCTTGCGTTTGAGCAGGTCGCCCGCCTGCGGTTCCACGGTCATGTCACTCCCCGGGGCGCGACTGCGCTGATCTCCGGACAATACTGCCGTGATGGGACACGATCAACCGGCCTCAGGTGACGGCCGGCCTCAGTGGGTGGTCTCGGCCACGCGGCACGTGGTGCAGACGGCCCTGCGGACCGACGGCCGGCCGGCCGGGCGGGCGAGGCCGGTGAACTGCTCGACCTGCTCCCGGACGATCTGGGCGTGGTCGCGGCACGTGAACAGTCCGCAGCGGGCGCAGATGCCGATGCCGACCGTGTCGGTCCGCCCCTCCTCGGTGCAGTCGTAGCACATCATGTCTCACTCCTTGGATGATGGTTTGCAGACGCTATCGCCCGCCGTGAGTGAGTTTAGAGTCCACCCTGGACTCAGTCCAATCTAGCCCGGTGTGGTGATGGTCATGTGTCAGACGATCCCTGCCTCCCATGAGAGGCCCCTGCGGGGTGCGGTGGGTATGAGAGGGCTTCGCGCCCGCAATGATCTCCCGGCGTGAGTCGGCGGTCGCCTCCGCCGGAACAAGTGGTCGGTCGCGCCGCTCGGGCTGGGGACGACCAACAGGGGGGAAGCGGTCGCACGCTCCTCGGGGGACTCCCACAGCCGCAGCCCGGACCCGAGCTTCACCGGCGAGACCGCTACGTGCAGGGTGTCGACGAGGCCGGCGTCGGGGAACTCCCGGACGGTGGTGACCCCGCCGCCGAGTCGGACGTCCTTGCCCTGTGCCGCAGCGCGGGCCTGTTCCAGGACCGTGGCCGGGTCGCCGTCGTCGAAGTGGAACGTGGTGCCGGAAAGGGCGAACGAAGGGCGCATGTGGTGCGTCATGACGAACACCGGGGTGCGGAACGGCGGCTCGTCACCCCCACCAGCCGCGCCAGTCGTGGTTCTGCCAGGGCCCGCGCCGGGGCCCGAACTTGTTGCGGCCCATGATCTCGGCGCCGACGTCGCGCGCGAAGTCCCGCGTGAAGTGGTCATCGAGGCCGCGGGTGCCGCCGGGGTCGGTGCGCATGGGCCAACTCGCCGTGGCGCCGGCCCAGCGTGCGGATCTGCGCGCCGATTGAACACACCGGCTCCGCGCCGCGTATGGCACCCGGGGGAACGCACGTCCGGGTCGACCAACGCCTAGGAGTACAGACTGTGGGACGCAACACGCGCAGACGTCCGACCGGCGCGCGACGCGCGAGATTCGCGGCCGTCGCGCTGATGCTGGGCGGCGGCGGACTGGTCGGGGTGAACGTCTACGCCTCCGCGACCGACGGCGGCGCGGGCGGTGACGTCGGTGACACCACGAGCGCGTGGGGTGTCGCCACCGTCGACTGTCCCGACGTGGGGGAGCGGCTGACCGTGGTGCCGGACGCGGCCCGCACGGCGGTCGACCAGGAACTCGCCCTGCTCGACCAGCAGGTCGCCGACGCCTACCGGCAACTGCGCGAGCAGTCGGCCGGCTCCGCCGAGGAGGCGGTGCTGGCACCGCTGACGGAGCGACGCGCGGCGACGATCGAGCGCGTCGCCGTCGCTCTGGACAACGCGGGGGAGCGGCCGGAGGGGCTCGAAGCGCTGGCGGCGTGCACGCTGCGGGCGGCCGGGGAGCAGGCGGGCGACGGAGGCGACGGGCAGGAAAGTGACGGACAAGGCGGTGCCGGGCAAGGAAGTGACGGGCAAGGCGGTGCCGGGCAAGGAAGTGCCGGTCAGGGAAGCGACGGGCAAGGGGGGATCGGCGGCCAGGCCGGCAACGGTCCCGTGGCCGCCGACTACGCGGACATCACCGGCGTCCAGCCCGACGTGACCGCACCGCAGCAGACGGACGGCGCCTCGCGCGGCACGTTCACGACCAGCTGCGGGGTCAACGCCGGCGGCCTGTTCAACTCGGACAACGTGATCGTCGCCCCCGGCGTCACCAACGGAGCGCACCACTTCCACGACTACGTCGGCAACCAGGCCAGCAACGCCTTCGCGAGCGACGAGGACCTCGCCGCCGCCGACACCAGTTGCGCGGACCCGGGGGACAGGTCGTCGTACTACTGGCCCGTGCTGCGTCTGCAGAACGGTACGCAGGAGCAGGACGCCCAGGCGCCCGGCGGCGGGATCGAGGGCAACGCCGGCGAGATCGTGACGCCCGAGGAGGTCACGCTGACCTTCGGGGGCAATCCGCGCGGTGAGGTCACCGCCATGCCGCGGCTGCTGCGCATCATCACCGGCGACGCCAAGGCGTTCGTCAACGGCCCCGCCAACGCGAACGCCTCCTGGAGCTGCACCGGCTTCGAGGACCGGCAGCTGACGGACAAGTACCCGCTGTGCCCGCCCGGCAGCGACGTGGTGCGCACCTTCCGCTTCCAGAGCTGCTGGGACGGTTCCAACATCGACAGCGCCAACCACCGCACGCACGTGGCCTTCGCCGACCCCACCGGCGGCTGCCCCTCCGGTTTCCGCCCGATCCCGCAGCTGGTGCAGCGGATCGTCTACGACGTCGACGCGCCGAGCCTGGAGGACGGCGGCCGGACGACGCCGCTGTTCGCGGTGGACTCCTTCCCGGAGCAGCTCCACAAGCCGGTCACCGACCACGGCGACTTCATCAACGTCTTCGACGAGGACCTGATGGCGGAGATGGTCGACTGCATCAACGGCGGGCGGCAGTGCGCGGCGGGGTCCGGGAACGAGGACGGAGCCGGGGGCGGCGACGGCGGCGACGGCGGGGAGCAGCCGCAGCCGGGTGAGCCGGGTGACGACGGTGAGGAGCAGCCGGGTGAGCCCGGTAACAACGTTGAGGAGCAGCCGGGTGAGCCCGGTGACGGCGGTGCCGGTGCCGAGCCCACCGAGGCGCCCGGCAGTGAGGTTCCCGGCGGGGAGGCCCCTGCCGGCGACGCCCCCGGTGATGACGCACGGGGCGGTGAGGCCCTCGGCGACGCGGCCCCTGACGAAGCGGCCCCTGGCGACGAGACACCCGGCAGCGACGCTTCCGATGCCGCCCAGGATGACGCGGCGGTGACGACCGCACCGCGCCCCGTCGCACCCAAGGCGGCCGGCACGCCGACCGCGCCGTCACCCGCCGCCACGACCCGCGCGCCCGCCGCGGAGGCCGGAACCGGCGGCTCCGGCACGGGCGGCTCCGGCACCGGCGGGCCGGCCGGGCAACAGGCCACCGCCCCGCAGGCGAGCCAGGGCGGACTGGCCGAGACCGGCACGCGTCTGTGGCCCGCCGCGGCCGGTTCCGCCCTGTTGGTCGCGGGCGGTCTGCTCCTGGTGCGGACCCGGCGCCGCCAGGTGTGAGGACGCCGGGCTGCGGAACCGGCTGCGCGGACGGCGCTGGTGAGGCGGGGCAACAGGGCCGTCGGGGTGGTCGAAGCCCGTGTCGGGCATCCGGCACGGGCCCGGCCGGTGAGGCTGGGCCAGGATCGGGCGGCACGCATCCCCGTGACAAGGAGCACGCATGCCGACAGATGCGGTCAGCCGATTCCTGACGGCTCTGGACCCGGACCACCGGAAGGCCGTCACCGCCAGGCCCCGTGAGGAGCAGGAACGTCTCGCGGCGGCCTGGGAACGGGAGCTCGAAGCGGACGACGAGCTCGACACCCTCGACGAACTGTCCCCTGCGGCGGCGGAGGCCGAGGCCGCCCGCCGTGTCATGACCCGCGAGACCGACTAGCTTCGCCGGGGCCACCGTCGCCGGGCGGCTGTCCGACCGGTGCCCGGGCCCGGTCGTCGCGGTCGGCGGTCCGCGGCTCGCCGGCCGGCCGGCCCTGGCCGCGCCGGCCGAAAGGCCGCTCGCCCTGCTCACCCTGGTGTCCGCGCAGGGCGCGCTGCCGTTCGCGCTGGGCAGCACCCTGATCACCCGGGTCCGCTACGAGGCCGCGAGAGCCCTCACCACGGCCGGCTCGTACGCGACCGCCGCACCCAACGTCGGCGCCGCCGCCGGACCGCTCGCCGCCGGCCGGCCGGTCCGGCGAGTAGCTGCCGTTCGGGTCCATGAACTTGATCACCTGTTACGAACACATGTGCAACCTTTCACGCTGGTCGACGGTCGATCAGATCGCTTGCACACATGCAGAGTTCACAGGGAGCATCATGAGAACGTTCTCCGTCGTCCGGGCCGCGGCGCGGATCGGCGCGTGCGCCGTCGCGGCGGGCCTGGCCGCGACCGCCATGGCGGCACCGGCCTTCGCGGTCAGTGACACGCTGTGGATCCAGGCGCCCTACGAGTCCGCCCTGCTCAAGGCGGCGGACGGAGCTCAGCAGGGCCCGGCCACCACGCTCGGCCTCGGGCTCTACCACGACAACGCCACCTACACCGTGACCGACGGCCGGCTGACCGTCGACGTCTCCGGGCTGGCCGGCGTGGCCGACGTCACCTGGCCCGCGAACTGCGCGCCGAGCGGCACCACCGCCGTGTGCACCGTGCCGCAGGTGCCCACCGAGTACGCCACCCAGATCCAGCTCACGGTGCGCGCGGCGGCCGGCGTGGAGGTCGGCGCGACCGGCAGGATCACCTACCAGGCGAAGGCCACCACGACGGGCGGCGAGCTCACCGCCCCCCAGGGCTTCGAGACCACGCTGCGCGTCACCTCGGGCCCCGACCTCGCCCTCAGCGGCCCCTCGCGCGCCGAGGGCGTCACGCCGGGCGCCACCGTGCCCGTACCGTTCTCCGTCGTCAACAACGGCAACGAGGCGGCCCGGGGCGTCCAGGTCACCCTCTACGCCACCCGCGGTCTGCTCCTGGACGGGCTGGCGCCGGAGTGCACCAGCACCCCGGTCGGCGAGGGCACGGACGCCGTCAAGCCCGTCACCAGGGTGGACTGCGCCTTCGACGACGTCGTCGAGCCGGGCGGCTCCTTCACGCTGCCGCAGCAGGTGCGGGCGACGGTGGCGCCCTACGCCCTGAGCGAGCGCGTCGACATCGTGGCCGACCCGCGCGGAGCCGAGGACGTCTCCCCGAGCGACAACGGAACCGTCGCCGAGGTGAAGGCCGTCAACACCGCCGACTTCGCGGTGCGCGGCGCGCGGGTGAGCGGCGCCGCCGGCGAGACCGTCCGGGCCGCGCTGACGTTCCGCAACCGTGGCCCGGCGTGGATCGCGAACCTCGGCTCCGGCGACCCGGTCGGCGTCGTCGACTTCACCGTCCCCCAGGGCGCCACGGTCACCGGCGTGCCGGAGAACTGCTCGGGCCGCACCCTCCAGGGCGACTGGTACGACGGCACCGTCGGTGCCCCGCGCTACGTCTGCGACCTGCCGATGTGGGTGGCCGAGAAGCAGACCGTGACCCTTCCCTTCCAGCTGCGCGTCGACACCGTCATCCCGCGTGCCACCGGTGCGGTGACGCTGAAGCCTCCGTACGGTGACGGGTTCGCCTTCGACCCGAACACCGCCAACCACCAGGCGAAGCTGGTCCTCAACCCGCCCGCCTGATCGGATCGCGGGGGCCGGCCGCTACCGGCAGGCCCCCGGAACCCGCCGGCCGGGCGCTGTCGCACGCAACGTGAGCAGCCGTGCCGGCGTGGTGCCACGCTCCGTCTGAGCCGCCGCACCTCCCTGCCGGCAGGCCGCTCAGCCTTCCCGTGCGGAGTGTGCGGGGTTTCCCGGCGGAGGCCGGTGCGTGACGGAACACTGGGGTGGGGATGTGTGAAGTCGAGCTTGATCTCAAGTGCGCTTGAGATTCTATGGTCGGACGCATCGAGGTCGACGTACGGGAGAGGAACGGCCATGAGGACACTGGTGCTGGGACGGACGCCCGCCAGGGTGACGGCGGTGCTGGCCACGCTGCACGCGGACGGCTTCGACGCGGAGGGGGTGAGCACCGACGCGGAGGCCCGGCAGCTGTTGGCGACCGGGCGGTTCGGGGTGCTGATCATCGGTGGCGGAGTGGAGCCCGCCTCCCGCGCTGCGATGAAGGAGCTGGCGGCGGAGTACCAGGTGCGGCGGGTGATCGACGGCGCGCTGACCGAGCCGTTCGACGCCTACGTACGCCGGGCGTTCGAGCCGCTGATCCGGGAGACCGCCGCCGCCGACGGGTGACGGCCCCGGTGCGCCCGGGCGGCGGCGAGGACAGGAGGCGCCGTGGGGGGGTGCTGGTCCGGTGTGTTTGACCCAGCGGGCTCCGGTTAGGCTCGCCAGGAGTGCTTGGGAAGCAGGTGCTGTCCGCTGCGAGCCCGCCAGGGGTCGCCGCGGTGTCGACGTGTGTCCGTCGCCCGCACAGGAGAGCGCGCATGACCCAGCTGCCCTGGCAACCGCACGAGCGGGCTGCCTCAGTGAACCCTTCCGCGATCGATCCCGCGCGGCGGGCCCGGCTCCTGCCGCAGGAGGAGCTCGACGCGCGCAACCGGTGGCTGGGCCACGACGGGGTGTCCCGTGCGCAGGAGGTGCTCCTCAAGCGCTACCGTCTCACGTCCGGGGACGAGGCCTTCGCCCTGCTGAGAGGCGCCTCGCAGCGGTCCAACGTCAAGCTGCACACCCTCGCCGACGCCGTGGTGCGCACTCCGGCGCCCGACCACGACGCGGCCCGGTGGTTCCCCGGGCGGCCGCGGTACAGTCCGCCCCGGCTGCCCGGCCTCACCCTGGACCCGGGCTCGCGCGGCAGTCAGGGAGCCGTACTGAAGGCGGTGCTGCACCGGACCCTGTCGATCACGCAGACCCCGATGGGCAATGTCCAGCTCGCCGAGGACGACCGGCTGCACCTGGCCCGGCACACCGGCCTGAACAAGTACTTCACCGACTTCTTCGCCTTCGTCGACGCGCCGACCACCGCCTGCTCGCAGGCTGCCGCCGAGCGCCGGCAGGTCACGGTGCGGGACGTGGCGACGGCCGACGTGTTCGACGAGGCGTCCCGTCACGCGATCCTGCAGGCGGGGAGCCGCGCCGCGCACAGCGTTCCGCTCGCCGACCACAGGGGTGTGGTCTGGGGCATGGTCTCCTCCCACCACGCGCGGCCTCTGGTGGGGTTCACCCGTGCCCAGCTGACGGCGCTGCAGCGGACGGGTTCGGACACGGGACGCTGGCTCTCCTGGCACTGGCACACCGTCGTCCTGGACGCGCTGGAAGACCTGCACGCGGCCGCGGCCGGCGGCGCGGACGGCTGATCCGGCCCGTCGCCCGGGGGCTGCCCGGCGGACCGCGCCGGACGGGCCTGGTGCGGCCGCGAGCCGGACTCGGCGCCTGCGGGTGGCCACGTCCACCGTGTCCGCCACCGGCGGCACGGCGGGGGCGGCGGAAGGCGTCCGCCGCGCTGACCACGGTCACCGAGCAGGCGCTGGTGTCGGGATGGGCGGCGTGGACGTAGCGCACCGCTGTGCCTCGGTGGATGCCGAGGAGCCGAACCAGGCGCACAGGGCGGTGGTCTGCCGGACCTCGTGGAGCACCCGGTCCGAACCAGGGGTTTCGGGGGTGAGGCCGATGCGGTCGAAGGCCGGGCGCATCCCGAGTAGCGGCCAAGCCTTCCGTGCCGGGGCGCCGGAGTGCCGGCGGACCTGCGCCGGGCCGGCTCAGACCGCGTCGGTGGAGACCGGCGCCGGTCCGGTGGACCGACGTACGACGAGGTCGGTCCCGAGCACCACGTCCTCGACCGTCGCTCCGTTGCGGATGTCCACGAACATCTGCATGCCGTGGAATCCCAGGTCGCTCAGCGGCAGGCGCAGCGTGGTCAGTGAGGGGGAGACCAGCGAGGCGAGCGGCAGGTCGTTGAAGCCGACCACGGAGAGTCCCTCGCCGACGGTGAGGCCGAGTGTGCTCGCCGCGTAGTAGACGCCCATGGCCATGTTGTCGTCGTCGCAGACCAACGCCGTCGGACGGGAGGGGGAGGCCAGGACGGTCATCAGCTGGTCCCGGACGTGACGCGGGTCGAGGGAGCACGACACATGGCTCGCGGTGATGTCGGGATGGCTGAGGGTGCACTGGTCGAAGGCGCGCGCACGGTCGGTGAACGTCGAGGCGGGGCGGTCGGCGCGCACGTGCATGATGCGGCGGTGACCGAGCGAGGTGAGGTGGGCCAGGATGTGCGCCATGCCGCCGCCGAGGTCCATGCGCACGGTCGGCGCGTGCCCGGTCGGGGTGTCGTCGAGGACCACCAGAGGGAGCCCACTGCGCAGTTCGGCGACGTCGTCGGCCGACATCGAGCAGGCCAGCACCCCGTCGATCGCCTGTTTGGGCACCGGAAAGGGCCCGCATCCGTCTTCCGCGCTCAGCGGGAACACCACCACGCCGATGCCGTTCGTCGCGCCCGCCCGGGCGGCACCGGCGTGCACGGCGGAGAAGGCGGCGTTCTCCAGTGTCGGTACGACGAGGAGGACCGTGCCGGTGCTGCCCAGGCGGAGGCTGCGGGCGGCCTGGTTGACCTGGTAGCTGAGTTCCCTTGCCGTCGCCATCACGCGGCGGGCGGTCTCCTCACGGATCCTGCCCCTCCACTTGCCGTTCAGGACGAGCGAGACGGTCGACTGCGAAACCTGCGCCAAGCGCGCCACATCGGTGGCGGTGACAGCACGGGAGGCCTCGGGTCCTTTCATCCGTATATCCGTCCACTGTTTTCCATTGAACGCATTCCTGGTAAGGGAATGAGTCGGCGGGACTGCATATGATGTCGAGACCTTCTGGGCCGTTCTGCCGCAGCCTGGTGGGTGTTGGCAGCAATGTTGACGATGATCCCCGAGGGGCAGAATACAAGTCAAGCGGGGCCAGGTGGCCCAAGAGCCGTGCACCGGCGTGCGAGACAGGCTCACCGGGCACGGAACGGAGCCTTCCGGCAAGCGGCGCGGGAGCGGGCCGATCGCGACGGCCCGGGCCACGACGACGGGCGGAGCCACGACCACGGGCGGAGCCACGACGACAGGCGGGGCCACGACGACAGGCGGAGCCACGACGACGGGCGGAGCCGCCGTGCGGTGTCCGTGTCGCGCTCACCGGGCCGCGGCGTCCTGCGGCCGCGGTGTCCTGGTGGACCTGCCCAGCGCGGCGACGACGGCACATCCGGCGGCCGCGAGCACGCCCCCGCCGAGCAGACAGATCCGCAGGCCCGTCTCGGACAGCGGAGCCCCGGTGGCGAACTCGCCCACGACCAGCAGCAGCGCCAGCCCGCCCGCGACGCCGAGCTGTTGCGTCGTGACGAGCAGACCGCCCGACACGCCGTGCTCGTCGGGATTGAGGCGGGCCGCCGCGGCGACCGCGGTGACCACGGCGACCAGGACCAGGCCGAAGCCGGTCAGACAGGTCCCCACCAGGACGCACACGACCGCCGCCACGCCCTCGTCGGGCGTGCCGGTGAGCGCCGCCATCCCCACGGCGATCCCGGCGAGCCCCACCCAGGAGGTCCGCGCCATGCCCAGCCGGTCGTGCAGGGGCCGTGCCGCCCGGGCCCCCAACGCGGCGGCGGCAGCGTCCGGCAGGAGCATCAGACCGGTCGTCAGCTCCGACCAGCCGAGCACGTCCTGCATGAAGATCGCCACGAAGTAGACCATGGAGCCGCCGGCGGCCGCGGCCCACGCACCGACGAGGTTGGCGTGCCGGATCGGCCGCCGGGCCAGGAAACCACGCGGGAGCACCGGTGTCTCCCGGCTCCGCCGGCGCACGCGCAGGGCCAGCGCCGAACCGGCGGAGAGCAGCAGGCACGCGGCGAGGGACCCCGGCCGTGCGAGCGCCTCGGGCACCAGGGTGAGCACCATGATGCCCGCGGCGGCGCAGCCCGCGAGGAGGACCGCGCCGACCGCGTCCGGGCGGGCCGACACCGCGGGCCGGTGTTCCGGCACCCACCACAGGGCCATCAGCGCCGACGCCGCCGACAGGACGGCACACGTCCAGAAGACGGCCGGCCAGCCGGCCAGATCGGTGATCACACCGCCCAGGGCCGCCCCCAGGGCGAACCCCAGCGAACCCCCCGCACCCCACCAGCTCAACGCCACCACGCGCCGGTGCCCCGAGGTGAGCGAGGTGATCAGGGCCAGGGCGGCCGGGGTGGCGAAGGCGGCGGCCGCGCCCTGGACCACCCGCAGGGCGATCAGCAGACCGAACGTCGGGGTGACGGCGGCCGTCATCGACGCGACGGTGAACGCGGCCAGCCCGCACAGCAGCAGCCGCCGAGGCCCGAAGGCGTCCGCGAAGCGGCCCCCGCACAGCAGCACCGACCCGTACGCCAGGGCGTAGCCGGACAGCACCCATTGCAGGCTCTGCGCGTCGACGTGGAAGTCCTGCCTGATCTCGGGCAGTGCGACGTTGGCGATGGAGAACTCCAGGGCCACCAGCAGCTGCACCGAGCAGAGTGCGACGATGCCGTGGCCCAGGCGCCCCGGGCGCTGCGGACCGGGCTGCCGCGCACGGCTCATCCAGCCGCTCCGTCCGCTGACGCGCGGGTGAACACGGGGAGGTGGACCAGCGACGTCACCGAGGGGCGGCGCTCGCCCTCCGTGGCGACGGCCAGCGTCTGCACGACCTGTCCGCCCGCCGCGTCGATCAGCGCCTGCAACGCGTGCAGGGTGCCACCGCTGCTGACCACCTCGTCGATCAGGGCGACCCGCCGACCGTCGATCAGGGCGGCGTCGTCCTCCCCCAGCACCAGTTCCTGCTCGCCCGCGGTCCCGATGGTGCGCACCGGGACCCGGATCGGTGCCGTCATGTTGGGACGGACCTTCTTGCGGGCGACGACACAGCTCCTCCTGGCCCGCTGGGCGAGCAGATGGGCCAGCAGGATGCCGCCGGACTCGGGGCCCACGATGACCTCGGCGTCGTCGGTGAGCCGGTCGGCCAGAGCCGCGGTCGCCACCTCCAGCAGTTCGATGTCGCCGTACAGCTTCAGGAACGCGATGGAGACCTCGTCACCGACCGGTACCACGGGAAGGTGACGCTGCAGGTGGCCGATACGGATCGTGTGCACAGCCATGATGCTCCTTGTCGGTGGGGGAGGAGGCGGACCCGGCCAGCGCGTTGCGCAGCTCGGGCAGACGGTTGAGGTGAGGGGAGCGGTGCGGGAACACCGTGCTGCCCAGTACGAGCATGTCGGCGCCGGCCGCGGCCATGAGGGGCGCGGTCGCCGGGCCCACCGCGCCGTCGACCTCGACCTTCTCCACCGCGCCGGTGGCGCGCAGCCGGGACGCCTCGCCGACCGTTTCCAGCGCCTCGGGCCGGAACGGGCGGCCGGCTCCGCCGGGCACGACGCTCATGATGGTCAGCCGGTGCGGGCGGATGCTCCGCACGGCCGGTACGGAGATCGGTTCGCCGGGGTCGACGGCGAGCGCGACCGTCGTACCGGCGTCGTCGGCCTCGCGCAGCGCGGCGCCGACGTCGGGCGTGAGCGAGCGCTGGTGCACGCAGACGCTCGTCGCGCCGCGGGCCGCCGCCTCCCGCACCGCCGGTTCGGGACGGGTGAGCATGATGTGCACGTCGATCGGCAGGTCGCAGGATTCCCGCAGGTCGCTGATGGTCTCCAGCGGAAGCCCCAGGCCCCCGCCGAACGCCGGGTCGACCAGGTCGACGTGCAGGCGGGTCACGCCCAGT
Organism: Streptomyces cinereospinus; assembly: GCF_042430725.1. Lineage (NCBI taxonomy): Bacteria > Bacillati > Actinomycetota > Actinomycetes > Kitasatosporales > Streptomycetaceae > Streptomyces > Streptomyces cinereospinus. Next base: position 70,265 of record NZ_JBHMCY010000022.1, read on the forward strand.
CCGTGCAGGGTCTCGATGTGCTGTCCCAGCCGCGTCTGGTCCAGGCAGACGACGGAGACGGCGAGTTCGGGGCACCGCGGGCCGGCGGCGACGCCGGGAAGGTCGGTGACGAGGGTCATGGGGTGGTCCTTCGTTCCGGTCGTGCGGGGCGTGCCTGGCTGAGGAGCCGTGCGGCCAGCGCGGGTGCCATCCAGGGGATCGCGGCGGTGAACGAGAGCCCTTCGACACGGGGCCGCCGGCCGGCGGCGTCGGTGGTGTGCACGCTGCTGATCGCGCCGCTCGCCAGGAGCCCGCTCAGCCGCCGCTCGCCCGAGGGCGTCAGCCTCAGGTGGGTGGCGATCACGTCGATGCGGGCGGCGGGGCTGTGCGCGCGGATCGCGTCCGCGACGGTCTCCACGGTCACCGCGCTGGTGATCAGGTCGTCGACGACCACGGCGTGCGGCACGTCACCGACGTCGCGCGGCGCGCGCAGCGCGACCTCCACCTGCTCGGGGCCGACGCGGCGCTTGTCGGCCACCAGCAGGGGCCGGTCCAGCACCGCCGCGAGCCGGGCGACCTGGTCGGCGGCGCCCCGGTCGGGGGCGACCAGCACCGTGTCCCGGCCGGTGAGCGGGCGCAGCAGGTCCAGGTGCAGCTCGTGCACGGGCAGGAAGGTCAACGGGGTGCCCCTGCGGCTGAACAGCGACCCCAGCAGGTCCTGTGCGCCCGAGGCGATGGTCACGACCTCGTTCAGGCCGGCGGTGGCGGCCAGGTCGGCCAGCAGGCCGGCCATCAACGGCCGGCGCTGGCCGGGCACGTGCCGGTCGTGCCGGGCGTACGCGAGGTGCGGCAGCACGGCTACGATGCGGCCGGCGCCGTGTTCGCGGTAGGACCGGGCCGCCGCCAGCAGACTCATCAGCGACGCGTCCGCGGAGGTGTGCGTGCCGGTGACCGACTGGCAGAGCAGGACGGTCCGGCCGGACGGGTCCTCCGGCAGGTCGACGCACAACTCGCCGTCGGGGAAGCGGCCTTCGAAGCCGTGGTGGCTGCGGACCGGCCGGCCGGTGCCGCGCAGGGCCGCTTCCACGAGCGGTGCCTGGCCGGGGAAGTCGGCGGTGAATCCCGCGCAGAACCCGACGATGAGACCTTCCCGGGTCATCGCGGGGACTCCTGCACCGCGAACAGGCCGGCCACGGCGTCCCGGATGTCGTCGCCGTCGTAGCTGCGGGCCGCCAGCTCCCGCAGGTTCGGCGAGGCGTTGACGGCGACGGTCCGGCTCAGGGTGCGGAACAGCGGCACGTCGGAGTCGGAGTCCCCCAGGGCGATGACCTCATGTTCCTCAAGGCCGAGGTCCCGCCGGAGCCGTCGCACGATCTCCGGTTTGTCCTCCGGGTTGAGGATGTCGTGCGGGTACGAGGAGGCGAAGACGTGGTCGAAGCCGGTGAAGCACTCGGCGAACGGCCGGGGTGCCATGGTGACCAGGCAGGTGACGACCGAACGCTCCCGCAGCCAGGCCAGGGTCTCGTCCAGCCCGCCGATCCGCGGGCAGGCGGCGAAGGCGAGCCGGTAGAGGCCGGGCCCGGCGTGCGCCCACGACTCCAGGCAGCGCTCGGCGAACTGGGTGCTGTCGATGAGCTGGTCGCGGTACGCCTGCTCCAGCTGCTCGACGGCCGACACGTCTCCGGCCGCGAGTCCGATCTGCCGGCAGGCCGTGGTGTCCGGGAGGAGGGTGCCGTCCATGTCGAAGACCGCCAGCCCGGTCGGCAGCCACGCGGTCGGGCGCCAGGCCGTTCCGGCGTCGGTGTCGACGGCTGGGGCAGGCGCGGGGGCGGCGGGGGAGTCGTCCGTGGAATGCGTCATGATCCCGATCCCCCCTCACGCCACCGAGAACAGGTGCGGCAGGCTGCGGTGGTGTGCCAGTGAGTCCAGCAGGTCACCGGGGTCGGCGCGGACGATGACGTTGTCCAGGTAGCGCTGGTGGACGAAGCCCTCGTCGGCCGCGTGCTGGAGGTAGCCGAGCAGGGGCTGGAAGAAGCCGTCGGTGTCGAGCAGCGCGCACGGTTTGCCGTGCAGTCCCAGCTGGGCCCAGGTCAGCACCTCGAAGAACTCGTCGACCGTGCCGAATCCGCCGGGCAGCGCGACGAAGGCGTCACCGAGCTCGATCATGAGGGCCTTGCGGGCGTGCATGTCGGACACGATTTCCAGGCGCGAGAGGCTCTGGTGCGCGATCTCGTGGCCGACCAGCTTCTCCGGGATGACACCGACCACCGGGGCGCCGCCCTCCAGGGCGGCGTCGGCGACGGCCCCCATGAGGCCGGTGGAGGCGCCCCCGTAGACGAGGCCCAGCCCCAGGGCGGCGATGGTCCGGCCGAACTGGACGGCGGCGTGATGATGCGATGGCCGTCGTCCGTGGGAAGCACCGCAATACACCGTGATATAGCGCACGAGAAGGTCCTGTCTGGGAGACGCGGGAGTGGTGGGTGCCGTCGAGGGGCGGCTCGGCCCTCGACGGCGGCATCGGTCGGCGTGGGCCGACGGCGTGGGTTTCGGCGCGCGGGGCAGCCGAAGGGAACCGGCCACACGGACGTGCGGGGTCTGGCCTGGGGAACGGGTGGCGGGTCACCGGGCGGTGAGCGCGCGCCGGACGGCCGGGGCTCCGGGACCGTCGCCACGGTCCCGCCGGCGCTCCGCCCGCGCGGCCGGTTTCGGCCCGAGGGCAGGAAGGCGCGGCTCATTCATCCGGTCATCAGATGCCGGGGTCGCATGACCTCCTCGTCGGTGGGGTGGCGGAAAACCGGCTGTACGCAATGACGGCTTTCGATGTCGGAAGCGTCGTCAACGGGCGACCACGACCGCGATCCGGCCACCTGGCCGGGTATGCGCCGTATGGATCGAGCCAACTGAGGCGTCCATTCCAGGGGAGGCCTGTATCGGACGTATTTCATGATTGGACTGGGTAGTAACGTCGCCATGAGCAGTGTGAGGCCATGTTCGCTCCGTCCGCGCAGGAGGGGGCCGCTGCGGTCGCCGACGCTACAGCCCCACGATTCCGTCATACGTATGAGCAAGTAGGACTGTAGCGCACGCCGAGTCGTCAACGTCCAGTATTCATTAGGCACTTGTCATGCAGTCATGCGTATGACTACCCTCGATCCCGTTCGAAGTGTTCCTTGCTGTGAACGCGCATCGGGGGCTTGCTTCCTGGGTCTGCCGACGGCGCACGGGCGAAGCGTTGAGCAGGAAATTCCCAGGGAGCGCGTATTCCTTGCCGACTCGCACGCCGGGGTCGGTTCTGCACGTGAGCGTGATACTTCGTCGCAATCGCGGGGGCGATTCCACGTGAGTCAGTCCGTCCGGCTGCTTGTCGAAACCGATCCGGTTCTCCGCGGGGAACCGGCCGCAGGCACGGCTTCGGCGAACGGCACCGTCTCCGGCTGAGCAACCCCGCACTATCGTGAAGGGATCGATATGCAGCAAGGTTTCGAGATCGGCCAGCACGGCACCGGGGCCGGGACTCTCGTCACCGCCCGGGGCGACCAACCGCTGAACACCCTGGACCGCGCCTGGTTGCTGGGAGAGCTCGCCAAGTCCGGCTACCTGCTGTTCCGGGGCTTCGACCCGTCGATCGAGCAGTTCTCCGGGCTGGTGCAGTCGGTGTGCACCCGTACCACCCTCGATCCGGCACGGGAGTTCAGCGAGGGAAAGACGGTCCAGAAGGTCGACCTGGGCACCGACGCGGTCGGGCTGCACGTGGAACACGGCACCAACCCGCTCACGCCCGACGTCACCTGGTTCATGTGCGAGACCGCGGCCCGGGTCGGCTCCCAGACGACGGTCTGCGACGGCTACCGGGTCTGGGAGCGGCTCTCCGAGGAGACCCGGCAGCTCTTCCTGGACCAGGACATCCTCTACTCGCGGAACATCAGCGAGGAGGCCTGGCGGGCGCTGACCTCAAGCCTGCTCAACGGAGCCAAGCCGGACGACGAGATCACGGTCGACGACCTCATCGGACTGGCCAAGCTCTTCGGCGAGGACAAACTGCAGATCCGCGCCAACGACGACGGGTCGATCCACTACGTCTACAAGGTGCCGGCGGCGCACCCGACGCTCTTCGGCGAGCGGCTCTCCTTCGCCAACAGCATCCTCGGCCCCTCCTACCACTACGAGAAGCCCCGCATCGCCTTCGCGAACGACGAGGAGCTCCCGCAGGAGGTCATCGCGGAGATCGAGCGGGTGACCGCCGAGCTGACGGAGGACCTCGACTGGCAGGACGGCGATGTCGCGATCGTCGACAACACGCGTGTCATGCACGGGCGTCGCGCCATCGAGGACGCCGGTCGCCGCAAGATCTACGTCGCCCTCGGCTACGTCGACGACCAGCGCTGACGTCCCCCGCGGTGCCGGGGCGGCGACCGCCGCCCCAGCAGACGCACCCGGGGACGACGTACCGGGCGGGCAGTGAGCCAGGCAGGGCCTCACTGCCCGTTCGGGCCGCCCAGCCGTTTCCCGTGCCGGGCCTGCTCAATCGAAAGGAGTCCGTCATTTCCGCGCCGAAGAATTCCGTCAGCATGCTGCACGATGCGGCGTCCAAGCCGCTGCAGCGCCGTCTCAAGGACGACTGGTCCTATATCTACTGGAACGACACGGCACTTTTCTCGGAAGAGTACCAGGACACCATCTACTCCCTTCTGGTGGAGATCTCCACCAAGGCGTTCGGCGCGGACATGACGCCGTACTGGCACGATCGCAGAAAAGGGCGCTTCTTCGAGAAGGTCTCCAAGTTCTGCCTGCTGGTGGACCCGTTGGGCAACATCAGCGGATGGACCGGGTACCACCGGCGCATCTTCGGCAATGCGCACTGCCTTTACCTGGACTCCAGCGGCGTGCTCCCCGAGTCGCAGGGCGGCGGTCTGATGGGGCACGTGCACGCGCGGATGATCGCCTCGGAATGCCTCACCTACGCCCCCCGACCGGTGTATCTGGTGGCCCGTACGGAAAGTCCCGTGGTGTACCGCCTGCTGCGCAACGGATGCGGCGCCGAGAACATCTGGCCCGCCCCGGGCACCGGCGTCGACCGGCGGGTCGCGCTGATCGCCACCGACGTGGCGGAATGGCTGGGCCAGAGCGACAAGTTCGACCCGGACAGCCTGCGCATCCTCGGCGCCTACGACAATCTCGACGCCCTCTACGGCGATCTGCCCAGTTGCGGTGATCCCGCCATCGACACCTTCTTCCGTGAGACCCTCCGCCCGGAGGACGCGTATATCGTGATCGCCAAAGCGGGCCTGCCGCGGATCGCCCAGCAGTGGGGCAAGAGGGAGATCAAGGCGGTGCGTGCGCAGTCGAGGCGGCTGCCCTGGCTCGCCGCGAAGCCGGCGGGAAGGTGACGGAACCCATGGCCGAGGACACACCGGGCGAGTCCGGACTCGCCGAACGCGCCAAGGACGTACTGGCGCCCCTGCACGCCGGTCTCCTGGACGAGGCGGAGAGCCTCTACCTGGACCTGCACCGCCACCCCGAGCTGTCGCACCAGGAGGAGCGCACGGCCGCCCTGGCCGCCGACCGCCTGGAGAAGGCCGGCTTCGACGTCGTCACCGGCATCGGCGGCCACGGCGTGGCGGGCGTACTGCGCAACGGCGACGGCCCCACCGTGATGCTGCGCGCGGACATGGACGCCCTGCCCGTGCAGGAGAGCACGGGACTGCCGTACGCGAGCGAGCGGCGTGCCCACGACGACGAGGGCGAGGAGGTCCCGGTCTCCCACGCCTGCGGCCACGACGCCCACACCAGCAGCATGCTCACGGCGGCCGCCCTGCTCGCCCGCGCCCGGCACGCCTGGCGCGGCACCCTGCTGGCCGTCGCGCAGCCGGCGGAGGAGACCGGCGACGGAGCGCAGGCGATGCTGGACGACGGGCTCTACAGCCGGGTCGGCAAACCCGACGTGGCCCTCGCCCAGCACGTCGTACCGCTGCCGGTCGGCATCGTGGGCCACCGGTCGGGCCCCATGATGGCCGCCTCCGCGGTCGTGAAGGTGAGGATCTTCGGCCGTGGCGCCCACAGTTCCGCGCCGCAGGCGGCGATCGACCCCGTCGTGATCGCCGCTCACGTGATCACCCGGCTGCAGACCATCGTCGCCCGGGAGACGGACCCGGCCAGCTGCGCGGTGGTGAGCGTCGGCACCCTGCACGCCGGCACGAAGCCCAATATCATCCCGGAGACCGCGGAGCTCGGGATCAGCGTGCGCTGCTACGACGACGCCCTTCAGGAGCAGTTGCTCACCGCCATCAAGCGCATCGTGGCGGCGGAGGCCGCGGCTTCCGGAGCGCCCCGGCCCCCCGAGGTCGAGGTGACCGAGGGCGTCCCGGTCAACCACAACTCCCCGGAGTCCACCAGCACGGTCCGCGCCGCCCACGAGGCCTGCTTCGGGGGCCGGGTCATCGAGATGCCGCTGCTGGCGGCCAGCGAGGACTTCCCCTACTTCGGCGCCGCGGGCGCCGGCACCCACTACGATGGCACGGCGGTCCCCACCGTCTACTGGGTCGTCGGCAGCACCTCGATGGAGGCGTGGCAGTCGGCCCCCGGCGAAACTCCGCAGGAGAAGGTGAAGAACCTGCCCACCAACCACTCACCGCTGTTCGCCCCGGACCCCCGGCCCACGCTGCTCACCGCGTCGGAAGCCATGGTGACGGCCGCGCTCTCCCACTTGGCCGCCCCCGTCAACTAGGACCCACAGGTGTCGACGAAACCCACCCAGCGGATCGGATACCGGGAAGCAACCGCCCTCGGTGTCGGCGGCATCATCGGCGCCGGTATCTTCGTCCTGAGCGGGACCGCCAGCGGTCTCGCGGGCCCCGCGGTGGTCGTCTCGTTCGGCATCGCCTTCGGGGCGTCCCTCATCCTCAGCCTCTGCTACGCGGAGCTGAGTTCGATGCACGACGACTCGGGAGGACCGTACGCCTACGCCAAACGGCACCTGCCGCCGGCCGTGGCGACCGTCGTGGGGTGGGCCAACTGGGGCGCGTGGATCTGCGCCAGCGCCTACGTCGGCATCGGCGTGGGGAGCTATCTCCACCTGCTGGTGCCGGCCCTGAGCCAACCGGTCGCCTCCGCCCTGGTGATCGCCGTCTTCACCTGCCTGAACCTGCTGGGCATCCGCTTCTCGGGCTCGGTGCAGTTCGTCGCGCTGATCCTCACCGTGATCGTGCTGCTCGGCTTCATCGCCGTGGGGACCGCCCATGTCGACACGGCCCTCTACACCCCGTTCATGCCGCACGGGTGGAACGGCGTCATGCAGGCGGCCCTCATCGGTTTCCTCGCGCTGACCGGCTGGGACGCGATCGTGGTGTCGGCCGAGGAGATCGAGCACCCCCGCCGGACCATCCCCCTGTCGATCCTGACCAGTCTCGGCATCTCCTTCGTCCTGTACGCCGGGCTGCTGCTGATCAGCAACGGGATCGTCCCGTGGAACGAGCTGGGCGCCTCGGAGACCCCCGTGGTGGACGTCAGCCGGGTCTTCTTCGGCTCGCAGGGGCCGCTCGTCGTCAACTGCATCGTGCTGTTGGCCCTGTTGGCCGCGGTCAACGCCAACCTGATCGTCATCTCGCGTGCCTCGATGGTGCTGGCCCGCGACCGGTTGGCTCCCCGCGTACTGAACCTCAACCTCACCGGCAGGCAGGTTCCCGTCGTCGCCATCGTGTGCGCCGGGGTCGCACAGACACTGATGTCGATCGCGGGGAACCTGCGCTTCGCGGTCTCCTCCACGGGCTTCCTCTACACCCTGACCTTCATCACGTCGATCCTCGCCCTGTTCAAGGCGCGCCGGCACGGCGTCGGCGCCTCGTTCAAGGTGCCGCTCTACCCCTTGGTCCCGGCCCTCGCGCTGGTGCTGTGCTTCGTCTTCATCACCTCGGCCGGCGTCGCGGGCATCCTCACCGGCGTCGGATGGATCGCCGTCGGCCTGTGCTACGCGCACTGGCGCCGGCGCAACGAGCCGGACGAGCGGATACGGCTGCTGTCCCGGGGGGCCGGCACCGGCTCCGCGTCGAGGACCGACGTGCTGAGGTAGCGGAGGACCGGGGTCCCGGGCTGCCCGCCGTCCGCGAGGATCAGCCCACCGAGGCGGCCGGCGGCGTCCACCGGCGGCCGCGGGGCACCATGCTGGAGACGCCGTAGTCCTTCTTGAGCTGCTCGGGGATGGCGTAGTGCATGACGCGTCCCCGGGTGAGGGAGGACAGTTCGAAGACGGTGGTGAGGTGGCCCAGGCGGTCCAGCGCCCAGGCGCCGAGCGGCGAACGGTCCTCGATGGTCTCCAGGACGCCGAGGAGGTGGGGCACGGCCCTGACCACCGTGTCCCAGGGAGTGCGGGGCACCTGGAGCCAGTCGGCGCAGGTGTCCCCGACGAGGTGGCGGACGAGGGCGGAGACGATGGGGTCGAAGAAGGTCCCGGGCACGACCTCCTCGTAGAGATCGATCAGCTGCCGGGTCAGGTGCGCGCCCTCCTCGGACGGCCCCATGTGCCGGATCATGTACAGGTCGAGGAACTGCCGGGCCTCGTCCAGCGTCCGGGGGACGGCGTCCTGGCCGACGCCGAGCATCGCGCCCACCACACGCCAGGCGTAGTAGTAGGCCTCCGCGCCCTCCTGCGACATGTGGATGCCCAGGCGGTGCAGGGAGTCCAGCACGAGCAGGGAGAAGAACATCTGCCCGCCGATCATGTCCTCCTGGCAGATCGGCGTCCCGAGCGCGTCGGTGTCCCACCGGTCCTCGCGTACGAGGTGATGGCGGATGGCGGCGTGCAGCAGCCGCACCTTCTGCGCGGCGGGGACGAACCGGCTGCCGGCCTCGAAGGCGCCGGGCTGCATCAGGTGGACGGTGAACTGGCCGGTCTCCGCCATCCGTTTGGCGGGGTACTTCAGCCCGTGGGTGGCCGACAGCAGCCGTGCCACGTGCGGTACGACGTAGCAGGCGGGCATCGAGGCGAAGGACAGGGCGGTGGAGATGTGCACGTTGTTGTCGATGAAGAACAGCCGGGCCTTCTCCATCTCCGCCCAGTCGACCCAGGACGGCGGCACGCCGGTGGCCCGCAGGTACTCCCGGGCCACGTCGGGCAGCCCGTCCGGCAGGGGGGCGCCGGCCGTGGAGACGAAGCGCATCAGCGTGTTGAACGTGCCCACCTCCCCGCGGTCGAACAGGGCGGCGACGGTGGCGTCGGCGAGTTCGTCGCCGGTCCGTCGCAGGGCGTCCAGGGACGCCTCGGTGTAGGTCATGACGCAACTCCTGGTCGTGGGGTCGTGAACGGGCTCGGACGGGGTCGTGCACGGCGGTGACGCGTCGGCCCGGTTCAGGACAGTCGGCTCGTCGCCGAACGCGCCAGCTCGGTCAGGGCGGCTGCGGCGTGCGCGGGCACGTCCAGCTCGTGCAGGGCGTCGAGAGCCTCCTCGACCCGTGCGGAGATCATGTTCTCGACGCGGTCCGGCGTCCCGAGCCGGCGCATCACCTCGCGCACCGCCCGCAGCCCGTCGCCGTCCGGGTCGCGGCGGCCCAGCAGGGCGCGGAGCCGCTCGCGGTCGTCCGGGCCGGCGACCCGCCAGGTCTCCGCCAGCAGGGCCGTCGGCCGGTGTCCGCGGACGTCGTCCGCGTTCGCCTTGCCGGTGCGGTCCGGGTCGCCGAACAGGCCGAGCAGATCGTCCCGCAGCTGGAACGCCTCGCCCAGCGGCAGCCCGTACGCGGAGTAGCCCTCGCGCTGACGCGCCCCGGCACCGGCCAGCGCGCCGCCGATCAGCAGGGGCTGCTCCACGGTGTACTTGGCGGTCTTGTACCGGATCACCTTCAGCGACGCCGCCGTGTCCGGTTCGGCTCCGGTGTGCAGGATCTCCAGGCACTCACCGGCGATCAGTTCGCGTGCCAGCAGCGGCCACAGGGGGCGGGCCCGCGCCAGGTACGCGGCGGGCAGACCGCAGGTGGCGAACAGCTGCCCGGCCAGGGACACCAGCAGATCCCCGACCAGCATCGCGAGCGACCTGGCGGCGGCGACGGCACGCGGGCGCCGGCGTACGGCACCGCGCAGGGCGACGTGCGCGGTGGGCCGGCCGTGCCGCAACGGGCTGTCGTCGATGAGGTCGTCGTGCACGACCGCGGCGGCGTGCAGCAGCTCCATGGAGGCCGCCGCCCGCACCAGCGCGTCGCTGTCCGGCTGCCCCACCGCGCGCCAGCCCCAGTAACAGAACGCCGCCCGCAGCCGCTTGCCGTCCGCGACCACCGCCGTCAGCTGCCCGGCCACCGGGTCCAGCGCCGGGTCGACGGCCGCGAACCGCTCGGCCTCCTCGGCGACGAACCGGTGGAGCACCTCGTCGACGCGGGCCTTGAACGCGGCCGGCTCCCACCGTTCAGACGTCATCGGTGCCCCGCCGGGCCCTCGCGTGCCGGGCGAGCACCTCCAGGTGGGCCGGGGGGACGGTGCCGTACCGGTCCAGCACCAGGCGCCCGCGCGCCACCAGGTCGTGCTCGGCCTGCGCGGCCAGCTCCGCGGCGTCCGAGCGGCGCAGCAGCCCCCGTACCGTCCCCAGGGCCGATCCGAGCGTGCTCACCGCCAGTTCGGCCAGCCCGGCCACCAGCAGGACCGCCCGTTCGTCCGGGCTCCCCGACGTTCCCACGTCTCGCGTCATGCGACTCCCCACCCCACCGCACGTGCGACCGGCGCCGGTCGCGCACGGTCCGTCCCAGCATCGCGAGGCACCCGGAGGATCAGCGGAGGAACTCACGATCGGGTGAACACCCGAAGAGTTGTGCGGATCGCCATCGGTGCACGCCCGCGCCCAGGCGGTGGTCGGGGGAGGGACGGTGTGGCCGCGCGCACGGCTCCGTGGACGGCGCGGGCCGGGCGGGCACCCCGGGCGGAACGCGGCCCGGCGCAGGCGTGGACCTCCGCGTCCGGTCGCGGAGTCGGTGCGGCGGCGCACACCGCGTCGGTGGGTGTGCCCGAGCAGTCGGGCCCCAGGTCCAGCAGCGCCCCTCGGCCTCGCTCGCCGTGATCACCGCGTGGACCGGAGCGGCGTCCGGCAGCGCCACCGGAAGCGCGGCGACGACGTGGATCGTCCCGGGGCCGGCCGGTTCGACGGCACCCTCCGCCGGGCGGGCGGCCCACCCGCGCACCGGCACACCCGCCGCGGCGGCCGGCTCCGCCCCGCCGCCGCAGGCACGACGGGCGGGTCTACCCGGCCGCTTCCGCCGGGCCGGAATCGGGGTCCAGGGCCTGGCCGAGGGTGGGATAGCAGGCGACCACGGCGTCGAGGCCGACGATTTCGAGCACCCGCTGGACCGGGGCGGCGAGGGCGGCCAGGCGGACCCAGCCCTGCGTCCCGGCGGCTTCCTGGTGGGCGGCGACCAGGGTGTTGATGCCGCTGGAGTCCATGAAGGTGACACCCCGCATGTCCAGCACGGTCCGCGGGGCGGTCGCGTCGCCGCCCAGGATCAGCGCCCGTTGGAACTGAGGGGCGGTGTCGTGATCGATCTCGCCGCGTACGGTGAGAACGCGGATGCCGTCGGTGGAGGCACTGGTGATCGACAGCCGGTTCTCGTCCGTGCTTCCGCTGATCTCTGCCACACTTCCCTCGACAACGCTCGATGATGCTCCGGCCAGTACAACCGTCCGTAAGGCTGCCCGAGCATGGTACGGGCGATGCATCCGGTTGGCCCGGCCACGGGCACACGACCGGTCTGGGCGGTACGCGCCTGGGTAGACGGTGGGTGTGAACGGGGTGATTATGACGGGCAAGACGACCGCGGACGACCGGGGGGAGCGCAGGACGAGGGGGCAGGACGCCGGTCCGGTGGAGACGACCGCGGCCCTGACCGGCGACGGCGCGTGCATCGCCGAGGCGCGGCACCTGGCCGCCGACTTCCTGAGCCGGGCGCGGACCGGCCACGGCCGCGCCGTGCCGGCCCGTACGGTGGACCTGGCGCAGCTGGTGGTCAGTGAACTGGTCACCAACGCCCGCAAGTACGCGCCCGGCCCGATCGTGCTGCGGCTGCGGATCGCGGGCGGCGTGGTGGAGGTCGAGGTGTGGGACAGCGACCCGGTGCTGCCGACGGCACGGCGGGCCGACCCGCAGCGGATCGGCCAGCACGGCCTGGAGATCGTGAAGGCCATAGCCCACGATCTGACCATGTGTCCGGAGCGGGTCGGCAAGCGGATCACCGCCAGCATCACGCTGGAGCCCGACCAGGAGGCACCCGGCCGCGGGTAGACGGCCCGGGCGCATGCGGGCGGACCGGGGCCGCGCGGGGTGGCGGGCGTGTGCGCCTGGCGGTCGCCGTGCCGTCTGCCGCTACCGGTGGCGGATGTGGAGGTGGTTGTCGTGGTTCGGGCAGCTCGTGGTCGGCCCTTCCGCGATCGGCCCTTCCGCGATCGGCTGCGGATCGCTGGAGAAGATCAGCTCGGCATGGCCGGAGGCCTTCGCGCGGCTCCCCTGCACGAGCCGGCGGGTGGCCGCGCGGCCGTACGCCGACGGCTGCCAGGTGAGGCGCCCGGCGGTGCACAGCGCCGAGTCGGTGCGGATCGGCCACACGCCGACGTCCGTCCCGACCTCGTGGCCGGCGCGGCCGGGGACGTCCCCGCCGTGCTCGGAACCGGCGTCGCCGACCGGCAGTCCGCCGTCGCCCGGGCCGGCTCAGCCGGCGGCGGCTGCCACGCCGGTGCCCCGGCTGCCGTCGCCGGCCGGCGGGAAACCGGTCTGGGAGAAGGCCTGCGCGGGCGGGCCCGCTCCCGGAGGCAGCCCGGCCGGCGCGGTGAACAGCGCGATGACGCGCCCGAGTCGTCCCGTGGTGCCTTCCTCACCTTCCTGCCTGGAGGGCGCCCCAGGTCGCGGGGCCGGCGATGCCGTCGACGCCCAGCCCGCGCGAGGACTGGTAGTCGCGGACGGCCTGCGCGGTGCCCGAGCCGTAGACGCCGTCGATGGCCACCGTCCGGCCGAGCGCGGCGGTCAGGCTGCGCTGCACACGGGTGACGGCCTCTCCGGCCGAGCCGCTCTGGACGGTCGGGGTGGTGCCGCGGGACAGCAGCGCGGTCCAGGTCCTGGCGCTGACCACGCCGTCCGCCGTGAGCCCCTTGGCCGCCTGGAAGTTCCTGGCGGCGGTGGCGGTGCCGGGGCCGTAGATTCCGTCCGGTGCGCCGGGGTGGTACCCGGCGGCCTCCAGCAGGCACTGGGCCGCCGTGACCAGGTCGCCGGTCGAGCCGCTCCGGACGGTGGGGTACGCGGTGAAGTCGAGGTCGACGCGGGTGCAGCCGGGCTGCGGCGCGGTGCCGGCGCCCACGTCGAGCTGGTCGCGGTCGATGGTGATCGAGTAGCCGCCGTAGGACTCGGTGACCTCGCCCGCGTACTGGTGGATACGCTGGTGGTCGGACCAGTGGGCGGACGGCGCGTAGGGACCGGTGCCGGTGTCGGCGGCGCCGTTCCACCAGGCGTAGAAGATGTGGTCGACGCGCGTGTAGGCGCTGTTGTCGTACTCGCCGGCCGCGTCCCGGATGCCGGAGGCGGCGCTGGAGTAGAAGCCGGACAGGTAGCCGCTGCTGCGCAGCCGCTCGGTCCAGCCGGACAGGTACGACAGCACGGCCGCCTTGCAGGAGGTGGTCGAGGTGTACGCCTCGATGTCGCTGTAGATCGCGCTGCCCGGCGGGATGCCGAGGCTCGACGCGGCGCTGACGGCGCCGGCGGCCGCGGTGACACCCTGGGACCTGGCCGTCGCCGGGTCGGTGGACATCCGCAGCGAGTAGCTCGTGCACGGTGCCTGGCGGCCGACGTCGATGGGGATCAGACGCCATCCGTCGGCGGTCTGGTCGGTGACCCAGCTCGCGGTCAGGTTGGGCTGGGCGCAGCCGCGGAAGGAGCCGCTGATGTAGACGCCGACCGCGCTGTACGGCGACCTGGCCCGCCAGGCGTTCATGGCGGCCCGCGAGGGCGCGGCGCAGGCGTCGAAGCCCTTGCCGAGGTAGATGCCCGGCTGCGGGCCGGCCGCCGTCAGGGGAGCGGCGCCGGACCGCTGCTCGGCGGGGGGCAGCCCGGTGCGTTCGGCGTCCGCGGTGAGCCGGGCCGAGGCGAGGACGCCGCGCACCAGGCCCTCGGTGTCCGGGGTGTGCGCGGCGGTGACGAGGACCCCGGCGTCCTCGACCGCGATCTGAAGGGTGCCGTCGCTGGACGCGGCGGACGGGGCGGTGGCCTTGCCCCGTGCCGCCCGCGCGGTCGCCGCCGCGGCCCGGCCGGCGGAACGGGCGGTGATCGGCTCGACGACGATGCCCGCCGTCCGGCCGACGACCCGGGCGGGGCAGTCGTTCTGGCCGGCGGGCTCGCCCAGGTAGACGGCGGGTCTGTCGAAGCGGAGGCAGGCGCGGGGGTTCCCGGCCAGATCGACCACCCGCCAGTCGGCGGGCACCTCGATGCGGTAGCCGTGGTAGGCGACGGTCCGGTGGCTCCCGGGCGGGGTGTCCGCCCGGGCGGGGCCGGGGACGGCGAGCGCGCCGATCCCGGCGGACAGCGCCAGCAGGGCCGTGCCGGCGCGGACGCGCCGGCGGTGGCGTGACGACATCAGGCGACTCCTGCTCGGTGCGGGGGAGAGCGAGGGGGAGCGGGGCGGCTGGTCTGTTCCGTGCGGGGGAGAGAGGGGACCAGCGGCGCGACGTCCCGGCGCGGACGGTCTGCTCCGCGCCGGGACGAGCGGTGGGCGTGGCACCGGGCGGTCAGATGCCGCAGCTGGGAGCGGACCAGGAGCGGCTGGTGCGCCCGTCCACGTGGGTGTGGTCGTCGTGCCCCGGGTAGCCGGGGCCGTAGATGCCGCCGAAGCCGTGGTAGCGGGCGCGCTGCGCGAGCCGGCAGAAGGACGGGCTGCCGACGAGGTCGGCGGCGTCACCGTACAGGTGCCGGCTGTTCGAGGCGCCGCCCACCGCGCTGTTGCAGGAGTACGAGCGGAAACCGCTGGTCACCACCAGCGGCGTGTCGCCCATCGCGCGCCGCATGGCCTCCAGCTTCCACATGGTGCGCAGGGCGTTCGACTTGGCCGTCGCCGCGCTGACCGCACCGCCGGACCAGTCGGAGTTGCACTTGTTCAGCTCGGCGTAGGTGAAGTGGACCGGCGTGCAGTCCGGGTCCTGGAGCGCGTAGATCCTGCTGAACGTCTGGGGACCCGCGACCCCGTCCGCCGGCAGCCCGTAGGCCGCCTGGAACGTGGCGACCGCGGCCCTGGTGCGCGGGCCGAAGTCGCCGTCGACGGAGAGGATCTCGCCGTGGTCGACGTGCCCGGCCACCCGGACCTGCAACTGGGTCACGTCGGAGCCCGACATGCCCTCCGACAGGGTGCGGCTCCAGGTGTAGCACTCGTCGGCCCGGGCCGGGCCGGCGGTGACCAGCACACCGCCCGCCATTGCAGTCATGGTCATGACAATTGAGAGGAGTAGTCGGACCGTACGTCGCACCATCGTGCCTCCGCCTCGAACACAGGTCTCCGGCAAGGGATCGAGGCGAGTCTGGCCGCCGCGGCCGCCCCTGTCCACACCGCCACCGTCCGCCACAGGACCAGACCTCCGGCGCACCCCGACACCGGGCGGCGGCAGTCGGGTCAGGGCCGGGCCGCCGCCCGGCCGTCGACGGCGATGTCCAGCCGGCCGGCCACGGTCGTGAGGGCCGCCCCCAGGGGGAGCGCGACCCGGGTGAGGGCGTGCCGGTCGCCCCGGGTCGGGTCCCGGTTGACGATCAGCACCGGCTTCCCGGCCTGCGCCGCCTGGCGGACGAACCGCAGCCCGGACATCACCGTCAGCGAGGACCCCAGGACCAGCAGCGAGGCCGCCTCGTGGACCAGCCGGCGGCAGTGCTCGACCCGCTCCGGCGGCACGTTCTCGCCGAAGAACACCACGTCCGGCTTGAGGACGCCCCCGCAGACCGTGCAGGGCAGCACCTGGAAGTCGCCGACCTGCTCGTCGGTGAGGTCGGCGTCTCCGTCCGGGTTGATGGCGGCGGCCACCGGCGCGAAGCCCGCGTGGCGCTCGGCGAGCCGCCGGGCCAGCTCATGGCGCGGGCTGACGGCGCCGCAGGACAGGCAGACGACCCGGTCCAGGCTGCCGTGCAACTCCACGACGCCCTCGCTGCCGGCGGACTGGTGCAGACCGTCGACGTTCTGCGTGATCACACCCGCCAGCAGGCCGCGCCGCCCGAACGCGGCCACCGCCCGATGCCCGGCGTTGGGGCGGGCGCGGCCGAAGACGCGCCAGCCGAGATGGCTGCGCGCCCAGTACCGGCGCCGGGCCCGGGCGTCGGCGGTGAAGTCCTGGAAGGTCATCGGAGTGTGCCGGCTCAGGCTCCCGCCCTCGCCCCGGTAGTCGGGGATGCCGGACTCCGTGGAGAGGCCCGCGCCGCTGAGCACCAGCACACCGCCGGCGCGCAGCGCGTCGGTGACCGGCCGCAGATCCGTGGTGCCCGGCGGCAGGTCCTCGGGCGGGGTCCAGCTCAGGGTGGGGCGCATGCGCATGCCGCCAGGGTACGGAACGGGCCGCCCGGGCCGGTCACCGATCGGCACGGCAGCGCGCCGTGCGGGGACGCGACGTTCGCTGCGGCGCCCCGGTGACCACCGGGGCCGGCCCGCGCGCCGACTCCCCGGAACGAGGTCGGACGGCGAGGTTTACGGGGCAACCGGACAGGGAGCAGCCGCCGCACGACAAGGAGCGTCCACACGATGGGTACTGCCGTCCACGTCCCGCAGACCCGGGACATGATCGGGGACGAACTCTCCGGCGACGAGGCGTTCACCGCCCTGCGCCACTACGGAGGGCTGCGGCTGCTGGCCGACTCGTTCGCGCGGTTCCGTTACGCGGACGGCTTCACCAACGCGCGGGCCCTCGCCTTCCAGGTGGTGCTCGGGCTGGTTCCGTGCACCGTGGCGCTGGTCGGACTGGCCACGTCGGTGCACACGGAGGGCGTGGGCCGGATCATCGAACTCACGCTCGGCCGGATCGTGCCGGGCGCCAGCGCGGAGATCGTCGAGGACGCCTTCGAGGGGACGCGGCGCACCGCCGAGGGCAGTGTCTGGAGCACGCTCGCCCTGTGGCTCGGTCTGGGCTTCGCGCTGCTGAACCTCGCCTCGGCCATGGGCCAGATCGAGCGCGGCGCCAACCGCATCTACGGCATCGAGCGCGACCGTCCCTTCCCGCGCAAGTACGCGCGGGCGATCGTGCTCGCGCTCGCCGCCGGACTGCCCCTGGTGCTGGGCTTCGTGGTACTCGTCGCCGGTGAGGCCGTGGGCGACGCGGTGGCGGCCTCCGCCGGCCGGGAGGGCAGCGGGCCGCAGTGGTGGGGCGTGCTCGACGTCCCGGCCGGGCTCGCGCTGGCCTGGATGGCCTCCGCGGTGATCTTCCGCTGGTCGCCCCGCCGTGACCAGCCCGGCTACACCTGGCTGGCCTTCGGCTCGGCCGTGCACCTGCTGCTGTGGGTGTCGGCGACGTGGCTGCTCGCGCTGTACGTGGAGGAGAGCGGCGCCTTCGGCGCCGTGTACGGCCCGCTCACCGCGTTCATCGCCCTGTTGCTGTGGGCCAACCTCACCGCCGTCGCGCTCTTCCTCGGCATCGCGTTCGCCGCCCAGCTGGAAGCGGCCCGCGCCGGTGTGGAGTCGGCTGTCCGGCCGGACCCGGGACCGGGTGCGTGAGGCCGGCCGGCGGCGCGGGGGCCGTCGCGTCCTCAGCGGCCGGACGGCGGCGGGGGCCGTCGCGTCCTCAGCGGCCGGCCGCGGCGGTGACCGTCGCGGGATCCACTCCGGTCAGCTCGACGACGCGGTGCGGTGGCACGCCGGCGGCCAGCGCCCGCCCGATGAGGTTGTCCCGGCCGTCCGCGCAGTCGCGGTAGGCGAGCAGGTCCTCCTCGATCCGGGCGAGCGGCTCCGGCGCCAGCCGGTGGCGGACGCGGTTCAGCTCCTCGTCGCTGAGCGGGACGGGCAGCCGTTCCGCTCCCTCGGGCACGCCCGCCGTCTCCTCCGGCGGCAGCAGGCGCAGGTGCGGGGAGGCCGCCGTGGTCCCGTGGGCGTCCAGCCACGCGCGGACCGCGGGGGTCTCCAGGCAGGCGAGCCCGCCGACGGCGGCGGGGGCCACACCGAGCGGCGCGGACGCGTCGTCCAGCAGGAACAGGTAGGCGTCGTCGGTCATCCTCGACTCCTTCGCAAGGGGGGTGGTCGACCTCCCATTACCCCGCCGCGCCCGGATTACCGCCGGATCGCCGGCCCAGCGACTTCCCCTCCATCCCGTCAAGGTCGAGACGTACCGGTCCTGCCGGCGGTGCTGGTGCTGTCACCGCTGCCGCTGCTCGCCGTGCTGGGCGGAATCGTCGCGTGCCTCGCCACCCGGGTGCGCCCGGTGGGCGTGCCGCGCGGTGCCGGGCGGGCCCTGTGCGCCCAGGACCCGGAGTTCGGCCGCGCCGTCTCCCACTGGGTCGGCCACGTGGTCGCGGACCGGCTGCACGCGTCGAGGATCCGGCTGCTGGACCTCTACGCCCCCTACGGCAGCGGCAGCCGGACATGAGCCCGACGCCACGCCGGTGAGACCGGCGCTACCTCTCCTCCCCCACGGGCACCCGCCACACCACCCGCGCGCCACCCCCGGCCGCCCCGGTCACCTCCAGTGAGCCGCCCAGCTGCTCCGCCCGGTCGGCCATGTTGCGCAGGCCGCTGCGGCGGCCGCCCGGCGGGATGCCGACGCCGTTGTCCGCGACCGTGAGGGTCAGGGTGCCGTCGTCGGTCTCCAGGACGACGTCGGCGCGGTCCGCGCGGGCGTGCCGGGCGATGTTGGTGAGGGCCTCGGACAGGACGGCCAGGACATGGCCGGCGGTCTCCCGGGGGACCTGGGTGTCCAGCAGGCCCTCCATGCGGAGGCGGGGCGCGAAGCCGAGCACCGGTGCCGCTTCCCCGACCGCCCGCACCACCCTGGCCCGCAGCCCCTGCCCGACCGCGTCGTCACGCGAGCGGAGCCCGAAGATCGTGGACCTGATGATCTTGATGGTCTCGTCCAGGTCGTCCACGGCCCGTGCGACCCGTTCCGACGCCTGCGGGTGCTCGATGAACCGGCCGGCGCTCTGCAACGTCATGCCGGTGGCGAAGAGCCGCTGGATCGCCAGGTCGTGCAGGTCGCGCGCGATGCGGTCGCGGTCCTGGAGCAGCGCGATCTGCTCGGCGTCCCGGCGGCGCTCGGCGAGCTCCATGGCGACCGCGGCCTGGGCGGCGAAGCCCTGGAGCGGTTCGGTCTCCTTGCCGGAGAACGCCGTCCGGCCCGCCGGGCGGACCAGCAGCACGACTCCCCGGACGCCGTCCTTGCCGCCGATGGGCACCGCCACCGCCGGGCCGAGTCCGGCCACCCGCTCGGGACCGGACGGCACCCGCTCGTCCCCGGAGACGTCCGGGCCGGTGACCGGGGCCCCGGTCGAGAAGGCGCGGCCGATGAGGCCGTCGTCGGCCGGGAGCACCCGGCCGGAGTGGACCTCGGCCTCCTGCCCGATGGCCAGTTCCACGGTGAGGGAGCCGGTGTGCTCCACCGGCACCGCGACCACGGCCAGCGCGGCGCCGGTGTTCTCCATCGCCCGCTCGGCGATCAGCGCGAGCACCTCGCCGCGTCCGCAGCCGGACAGCAGCCGGTGGGTGATCTCCGCGCTCGCGCTCAGCCAGCGTTCGCGCAGCCGGGACTCCTCGTAGAGCCGCGCGTTGTCGATCGCCACCCCGGCCGCCACGGCCAAGGTGGCCAGGACCGACTCGTCGTCCTCGTCGAACTGCGCCCCGCCGCGCTTCTCCGTCAGGTACAGGTTGCCGAAGATCTGGTCGCGGACGCGGATGGGGACGCCGAGGAAGGTGTTCATCGGCGGGTGGTTCGCCGGGAAGCCGTACGAGGCGGGGTGCGCGGAGATCTTCTCCAGGCGCAGGGTCTCGGGCTTGCGGATGAGCTCGCCGAGGATGCCGTGCCCCTCGGGGTAGTGGCCGATCCGGGCGATGCCCTCCTCGCTGATGCCCACGGTGAGGAAGTCCGACAGCCGCCTGCCGTCCGGTCCGATCACGCCGAGGGCGGCGTACTCGGCGTCCACCAGCACGGCCGCGGCCTGCACGATGCCGCGCAGCGCCTGTTGCAGGTCCAGCTCGCGGCCGACCGAGAGCACCGCCTCCAGCAGGCTGTGCACACGGTCGCGGGTGCCCCGGGCCGTGTCCAGGCGGGCCTGGAGCTCCGCCAGGAGCTCGTCCAGCCTCAGCTGCGGCAGCCGCACCCGGGCGGCGTCCCCGCGTTCCTCGGGGCTTGTCACCGCTGTTCCTCCAGGTCCCCTCGTCGTCCCCGCGGACCGGACGTACCGGTCAGCTGCCACGGTATCGGCCGGGGCCGGAGACGGCAGGAGAACGGGCCGGTGCCCGGGCCGGGCGCCGATCGGCAGCCGCCCGGCCCGGCCGTCAGTGCCCTTGCTGCCGCAGCCGGTCCCGCGCCTGCGTCGCGATGACGGCGGCCTGGACGCGGCGCTCGACGCCGAGCTTGGCGAGCATGCGGGAGATGTGGTTCTTGACGGTCTTCTCGGCGAGGTAGAGCCGCTGCCCGATCTGCCGGTTGGTCAGGCCCTCGCCGATCAGGGCGAGGATCTCCCGCTCACGGGCGGTCAGCCCCGGCAGCACGTCCGGCTCGGGCGCCGGCTGCTGCCCGCCGCGCAGCCGGGCCATCAGCCGGGTGGTGGCGCTCGGGTCGAGCAGCGACTGGCCGCGGGCCACCGTCCGGACGGCCGAGACCAGGTCCGAGCCCTGGATCTGCTTCAGCACGTATCCGGACGCGCCGGCCATGATCGAGTCCAGCAGGGCCTCCTCGTCGTCGAAGGAGGTCAGCATCAGGCAGGCCAGCTCCGGCATGCGCGACCGCAGCTCACGGCAGACGGTCACGCCGTCGCCGTCCGGCAGCCGCACGTCCAGCACCGCCACCCGCGGACGCAGGGCGGGCACCCGGGCGAGGGCCTGTTCGGCGGTGGCGGCCTCGCCGACCACGGTGATGTCCGGCTCGTCGTCCAGCAGGTCGCGGACCCCGCGGCGCACCACCTCGTGGTCGTCGAGGAGGAAGACGCGGACCGGGGTCCCGGCGCCGCTGCGCTCACTGTCCGACATGGCCTGCTCCCGTCGCGCGCCGCCGTCCCCGTCCGGAGGGGGACGGCTTCCCCTGCTCACGATCCTGCGCGCGTCCGGGACGAAGGGCCAGGGCCGGTCGGCCCCGTTTCCGCGCCGCTTCGGGACGGGCCGGCGTCTGGCTTCGCGTCGTTGCGGGTCCGCGCCGCTTCGGGTCGGGCCGGCGTCTGGCCCCGCGCCCGTGCGGGTCCGACGCCGGAGACGTACCGGACCGCGGGGGTCCGGCTGCGGAACGCAGGCAGAGGCGGCGAACACGGCGTCGAGCCGCATTCCCTCCGCCGGCCGCGCCCGAGGGCCGTGCCGCCGGCCCCGGCCTGCGGAACGGCGTCCGCGGCGACCCGGACGCCCCCGCAGGACCGAGGCCGGGGAACAGGCGGGGCCCCTTCGAGGAGGGGACACCGCCTGGCCGCCGCCCCGGATCGCCGTCAGCCGATGAGCGCCCGGGCGCGGTCCCGGAACGCTTCGTCCTGGTGGATGAGGCGGTCCTCCACTCCCGAGCGGACGACCCGGGCGTCGCCTTCGGCGAGGACGGTCAGGCGACGCAGGTGGGCCGGCGGCAACCCCGCGGTGCCCAGGGCCTCCAGGGCGTCGCACGCGCCCATCGGATCCGCCTCCTGTTCGGCGGAACGCAGGACGAGGTCGGCGAGTGCCGCGCGGTCCGGTGTGGCGGGGGCTGCCACGGCGGTGAGGGCCAGCACGGCGGCCGGCACCTGCACCGGATGGCCGAGCAGGGCTTCCAGCCGGGAGGTGAGGGGGCGCCCGGCGGGGCCGAGGAGCGCCGTCGCCCGTGCGGCCCGCACCACGGCCCACTGGGACCAGGAGTTCCGTGCGGCCCGGGCGAAGACCGAGTCCAGGGCGTCGACGACCACCGAGGCCTCCCCGGTGATGTGCCACAGGGCCTCCGCGACCGCCGTGTCCGCGTCCAGGGCGGGTGTGGTCGTCCCACCGTCCGCTCCGCTCAGCGCCGCGCGCAGGGCCGGTGCCAGGGCCTCGGCTCCGGTTCCGAGCCCGGCGGCCGCCGACGCCGCGTCCCGCACCCCGCGCCCACCGCGCCGGAGTTCCCGCTCCAGCAGGAACACCAGAGGGTCGAGGTCGCCCACGAGGTCGTGCAGGGCCCGCGCGGCCCGGACCGAGCCCTTCTCGGCCACCGCTCGCAGGAAACGCGCCGCCCGGGCGCGTTCACCGGGGGCCGTGTCGCGGGCGACGGCGGCGATCGCCGGGGCGGCCTGGTCCGGGATGTGCGCAAGCGCCTCGTACAGCTCGGGCAGCGCCGCCGAGGCCCGGCCGCCCCATCCGGTGACCAGCGCCGTCAGCTGCCAGGGTTCGTTGCCGCTCAAGGCCTCGGGCCGGGCGAGACGGGACCGGACCGCGCCGAGGAGCGCGCTGTCGTAGGGAAACGTGGCACGGTTGCGGTCCAGGAGCCCGACGGCAGCGGCGAGTGCCCGCGGCCGCCGGCCGAGCCCGGCGGCCAGCAGCGGCGCGGCCTGCGCCGGGGCGACACGGGCGAGCGCGGCCAGCGCGCGGTCGGCCTCGTCGTCCGCCTCCTCCGGGTTCCGGCCGGCCGGCGGGACCAGGACGTCCGCCAGCGACGCGGCGACGGGGCCGAGGCGTCCGAGCAGCGACGCCATCGCGAGGACGGCGTCCTCGTCGACGGCGGCCGAGCGAAGGGCGTCCAGCAGGCGCCGCGGCGCCGCGCGGGAGAGCGCGCAGGCGCGTTCGGCCGCCCACAGGGCCTCGGCCCGCACCTCGGCCCGCGGGTCGCGCAGGGCGGCGTCGACCAGCTCGAACGCCGCCTCCCGGTCGGCGTCACCGCCCCGCCTGAGCAGCGTTTCCACGACGGCCGCGAAGGGTTCGGTGCGGTCGGGATCGAGCCCTCCGGTGAGCCGCCCGGCCGGCAGGACGGACAGCAGGGCCGTGTGGTGCGCCTCGGTCCACGGCAGGCCCGCATCGAGGCAGGCGAAGACGGCGGCCAGGCTCACCTCGGCCGGCGGGGAGTCCTCCAGGACGGCGGCCGCCTCCGCCGCGCCGGCCGCCGGGTCGAGCCGGGAGATCCCGGCCAGGGCCTCCGCGCGCACCACCGGCTCGCTCTCCTCCTCCCACCGCGTCCGCAGGTGGGGGAGCACCGGTGCCGACGCACGGGTGTGGGACACCGCCCACACGGCGACCCGGCGCACCTGCGGCTCCACGGAGTCCAGCAGGGGCAGGAGCAGGGGCAGTTGCCCGGTCACCGCGGCCCGGACCGCGCCGGGTGCCACACCGTGCTCGTCCTCGCTCTCGGCCAGGCCGCCGAGCAGCGTCAGCACGTCCGCCACGTGGTGGCCGGCTGCCGCGATCCGGGCCAGGAACGGCACCACCTCCGCGCTGGCGGTGTAGACCGTCCCCTGGTGCAGCACGCTGCCGTACAGCTCCGACAGGGCTTGGCCCGCAGCTCGCGGGTCGGGACCGGCCAGAGCGCGCAGCAGTCCGGGCAGGTCGTCGGCGCTGCCGTAAGCATGGTCGAAGGAGGACCAGGGACGGGTGTGCAGGCCGTCGAGCGGGTGTACGAGTTCCATGGCGGGCATCGTGCCAGCCACCTCTGACATCGGCTCCCGCCGGGCATCATGACGGCATGGCCGCCTTGCCCTCCGCGCCGCTCGCCGTCGACCACCGCGGCAACGCCCTGACGTGCTTCGTCCACGGGGCGGAGGACGCGCCGCCCGCCGACGCGCCGCTGCCCTTCGCGCTGGTGGCCCTGTGGCGGGACGATCGCGTCCTGATGGCCTTCAACCGGTTCCGGCAGGACGGGGAGCTGCCGGGCGGAATGATCGAGCCCGGCGAGACCCCGCGCCAGGCAGCTGCCCGTGAGCTGCTGGAGGAGACCGGCCACGGGCCCGGCGGACCGCTCCGCCTCGTCGGCTACGCCCGCTACCTCCTGGCGCCCGAAGGCGGAGGAGGTCGACGGTGATCTGGCCGCCGACGAGACCGCCGAGGGTGCCGTCACCGGCGCGCGGAGTACGGCGCCCTGTTCACCGGCCGGACAGCTGACGGCCAGGGGGAGTTCCGCCCGAACGACGAGATCGCGGCAGTCCGGTGGTGGAACCCGCGCGAGTCGCTGCCGGGGCGGTTGCAGCCGCTGGACGCCTGCCTCGCCGAGCTCAGCCGCCCCACACCCCCGCACGATGGCCGCCGCTGAACTTCGGCCAGGAGTGGACTGTTTGAGCCACCGAAAGATCAATAATCTGCTCCTCGACGGCACGCATCTACTTCGAGGAGTTCCGTGTCCACTGCTCAGCCGGTGCCCGACATCCTCTCGCCCGAGTTCGCGGCGGACCCCTACCCCGCGTATGCGGTGATGCGCGAGAAGGAACCCCTGATCTGGCACGAGGCCACCCAGAGTTACATCATCTCCCGTTACAGTGACGTCGAGCGTGTGTTCAAGGACAAGAAGTCCGAGTTCACCACCGACAACTACAACTGGCAGGTGGAGCCCGTCCACGGCAAGACGATCCTCCAGCTCAGTGGCCGGGAACACGCGGTGCGGCGTGCCCTCGTGGCCCCCGCCTTCCGTGGCAGTGACCTCCAGGAGAAGTTCCTGCCGGTCATCGAGCGCAACTCGCGCGAACTCATCGACGCCTTCCGGCACACCGGCTCCGCCGACATCGTCGGCGACTACGCGACACGCTTCCCGGTCAACGTCATCGCGGACATGCTGGGTCTGGACAAGGCCGACCACGACCGTTTCCACCGCTGGTACACCGCGGTGATCGCGTTCCTGGGCAACCTCTCCGGGGACCCCGAGGTGACCGCCGCGGGCGAGCGCACCCGTGTCGAGTTCGCCGAGTACATGATCCCGGTCATCCGCGAGCGGCGGGACAACCCCGGTGACGACCTGCTGTCCACGCTCTGCGCCGCCGAGATCGACGGCGTCCGGATGAGCGACGAGGACATCAAGGCGTTCTGCAGCCTGCTGCTGGCCGCCGGCGGGGAGACCACCGACAAGGCGATCGCCGGCATCCTGGCCAACCTCATGCTGCACCCCGACCAGTTGGCGGCCGTCCGGGCGGACCGCAGCCTGATCCCCGCGGCCTTCGCGGAGACGCTGCGCTACAGCCCGCCGGTGCAGATGATCATGCGGCAGTCGGCCACCGAGGTCGAGGTCTCCGGCGGCACCATCCCCCCGGGCGCCACGGTGACCTGCCTGATCGGAGCCGCCAACCGGGACGAGCGCCGCTTCCGTGACCCGGACCGGTTCGACATCTTCCGCGACGACCTCACCACCACCTCGGCGTTCTCCGCCGCGGCCGACCACCTCGCCTTCGCGCTCGGCCGGCACTTCTGCGTGGGCGCGCTGCTGGCCAAGGCGGAGGTGGAGATCGGTGTGAACCAGCTGCTCGACGCCATGCCCGACCTCCGTATGGCCGACGGGTTCGACCTGGTCGAGCAGGGCGTCTTCACCCGCGGTCCGCAGTCACTGCCGGTGCGCTTCACCCCGGTCACCGGCTGAGTGGCGAGCAGCGGCGGCCGCCCCACGGTCATGTCCTCCGCGCGCCGGCGATCTCGGGGTTCGCCCGGCCGGCCCGCGGAGGGCGGGTTCACTGCACCGACGGCGTGAACCGCACCGGCAGCGTGGTCAGTCCGCGCATCCAGACCGACGGACGCCAGGTCAGCTCCGCCGCATCCACGGCCAGCACCAGGTCGGGAAGGCGCTCCAGCAGCGTCTCCACCGCCGTACGCGCCATCACGTCCGCCAGGAGCGGCGCCGGGTAGGGGCAGCGGTGCTCGCCGTTGCTGAAGGACAGATGAGCCGAGTTCTCGGCGCCGACGTGCGCCTCGGGCCAGATCTGCGGGTCCGTGTTGGCCGCCGCGAGGCCGAGGACGAGGCAGTCGCCCTCGCGGATGAGCCGCCCGCCCAGCTGGGTGTCGCGCACGGCCCAGCGGCCGATGAAGTTCTGGGTCGGCGTGTCCAGCCACAGAACCTCGTTCAGCGCGTCACCGACGCTGACCCGGCCGCCGGAGACGTTGACGGCGAAACGCTCGTCGGTCAGCAGCAGACGCAGGGTGTTGCAGATCCAGTTGGCGGTCGGCTGCTGGGCCGCGGCGATGACGGAGATGAGGTCCTGGACGACCTCCTCGTCGCTGAGGCCGGCCGGGTGGTGCAGCATGCGCGAGGTCACGTCCGGTCCGGGACGCTCCCGCTTCTCCTTCACCAGCTCCGTGATGCGCTCCCCGACGCGCAGGTACGCCGCCACCGGGTCGTCGCCCTCACCCGCGTCGAGCGAGATCCGCAGATCCTCGACGAGCTGCTCGGTGCCCGTGGTGCCCTGCGGCACACCGCACATCCACAGCACCGCGCGGGCCGGCAGGGCGTGCGCGTACGTGCTCATCAGCTCGGCCTGACCACTGCCGGCGAACGAGGCGATCAGCTGCTCGGCGATCACCTGGCACTGACGGGTCAGTTCGAACTGGTCGACCCCCTCCAGCGCCTCAGTGATCACACCGGCCCGGCGCTGGTGCTCCTGGCCCTCGGTGAACAGCACGGACGGCTGGTGGCCGACGAACGGCAGCAACGGCCAGTCCTGCGGGATGTTCGGCCACTGGTTCCAGCGCCGGGAGTCCCGCGCGAACAACTCGTCATGGCTGGTCACATAGCTGACCTCGGGGTAGCCCAGCACCAGCCAGGCGGGGATGCCGCCGTCGAGCAGCACCGGCGCGACCGCCCCGTGCTCCCGGCGCATGGTGCGGTACAGCTGCGACGGCGTCTGCTGGTACTCCAGGCCGCCCAGGTGCACGGCGGAGGCGTGCGCGGGGCAGCCCGGCGGAGGCGTGTCGGCGGACGGGGCGCCGGTGTGGTCGCTCACGAGGTCCCCTCCCGGGAGAGTGCCAGTGTGTAGAGGTGGTTCACCAGGGTGATCAGGACGTCCTTGCCCGAGGACCTGACCCGCGCGTCGCAGTCGACCATGGGTATGTGGTCGCCGAGTGCCAGCGCCTGACGTATCTCCTCCAGCGAGAACCGGCTCTCGTCGCCGTCGAACCTGTTGACGGCCACCACGAACGGGGTCTTGTGGTGTTCGAGCCGGTCGATCGCGTACCAGGAGTCCGCCATGCGCCGGGTGTCGACGAGGACGACGGCGCCCAGCGTGCCGGCGAACAGCCGGTCCCACAGGAACCAGAAGCGCTCCTGGCCCGGGGCGCCGAACAGGTACAGCACCATCCGCTGGTTCAGGCTGATGCGCCCGAAGTCGAACGCGACCGTCGTCGTCGTCTTGCGCTCCACGCCGGCCGTCTCGTCGACGCCCTGACCGGCCTGCGTCATCACCTCTTCGGTGTTCAGCGGACGGATCTCGCTGACCGACCGGACCAGGGTGGTCTTGCCGACGCCGAAGCCGCCCACGACGACGATCTTCAGACCGGTCTCGGCGTCATCGGCCAGCGGTGTGCGCTGGGAGGGCACCTCAGAGGTTGCGGAGCCCATGGAGCACCTCCTGGAGCAGGGCGGTTTCGGGGAGGGCCGCGACGGACGCGGCCGCGCGGGGGTGGCGGGCGCTCACCTTGCCCATGGCGTGGAGGTCGCACAGCAGGATCCGTACGACGGTGATGGGCAGCCTGAGCTCGGCCGAGACCTCGACCAGCGCCGTCGGATGCCGGCACAGCTCGAGGATCCGCACGTGCTCGGACTGCATCCCCGCGGTGGGTTCGCACTCACTGACGATCAGCGTCACCAGGTCGAACGAGTCGTCGGCTTCGCTGCGTCCGCCGGTGACCGTGTAGAGCCGGTCCGGGACGCCGATGTCAACCGGTTCGTTGATCACGTCGGGGTACCGGGGGTGACTGGTGTGCGCGGTTCGGCCCGCAGGTGGTCGCCGATCTGCTCCACCAGCTCGGTCATCTGGTGGCCGACCACGCCCGGGTCGGCGCTCTCCTGCGCGATGACCGCGAGGTGCGCGCCCTCGCCGGCCTCCACGATGAACAGCAGACCGCCGTGGAACTCGGTCATGGAGTGCCGGACACCGCCCGAGCCGTCACCGAACTCCACGGAGGCGCCCTGCGCGAGAGCCTGGATGCCGGAACATATGGCCGCCAGCTGGTCGGCCTGGTCCAGGGACAGGTTGTCCGTCCAGCACAGCTTCAGGCCGTCCCGGGACAGGACGAGTGCGTGACGGGTACCTGGCGTGCGCTCCAACAGGTTCATCAGAAGCCAGGTCAGGCTGTTGTCGGTGGTCTCCATGACAGGCGGGACGGGATCTGACCGGTCGAGGGTCACCCGGCCCGTACCTCCAATCCAACGGGGTGCGCGATTCAGTGCGGGGGTGAGGGCCGAGGGCCCTGGGCAGTGCGAGGGGCCGGGCTCTAGCCGTCCGCCCCGGCGGCGGTCTCGGGTCCGCCGGCGCCGGGGGCGTCGGCGGGGGAGGAGGCCTCGGAGGGGCCCCCGGCCTGGCGGCCGCGGTGGAAGGCGCCGAACCGGCTGCCGGCGTCGCGCGCCGCACCGGGCGCGCCGGGCTCCTGCCGGGCGGACTCGGCCGAGGCCTGCGGCCGCCTGCGCTCCGCCTCGGCCATGGTGTGGCCGGGGGCCCGCACGGGCAGCCCGTTCTCGGTGGCCGCGACCGGCCTGCGGGAGGCGTCGGCG